>JAEZWE010000191.1 GCA_023420435.1 Bacteroidota bacterium | reverse complement strand
ACCTATCTCTATTCCGTTTTCCACTTTTTCATCCGGCGTTACAAAAGCTAATTTTCCATCAGGCTTTGTTGTCAAAAGTAACATTCCTTGGCTTTCAATTCCTCGGATTTTTCTTGGAGCAAGATTTAATAAAATCATCACCTGTTTTCCGATGCATTCTTCCGGCGAAAAACTTTCAGCAATTCCTGAAACGACGGTTCTAACATCAACTCCGGTATCGACTTTAAATTTAAGTAATTTATCCGCTTTTTCCACTTTTTCGGCTTCTAAAATGGTTGCCGTTCTAAGGTCGATTTTCGTAAAATCATCAAATTGGATTTCGTCTTTCATTGGTTTTGCGTTTGGATTGGTTTTTTTGTTGGATTGTTTCGTGTTTTCTAATTTTTGGATTTGAGCTTCAATGGTTTCATCTTCAATTTTGGAAAATAGGAGCGAAGCCTCGTTGATTTGATGCCCACTTTCGATAAGAATTCCGGAAATTTCGTTCCATTTTTTTTGTGGAACATTGAACATTTTCAATAATTTTTCTGAAGAAAACGGCATAAATGGTTCGCATAATTGCGCTAAAGCAGCTGCAATTTGAGCACCGATAAATAAAGAATTTGCTGCCTTTTCAGGTTGGACTTTGATGGTTTTCCAGGGTTCTTCGGTTTGAAGAAATTGGTTTCCAAATCGGGCTAAATTCATCAAAGCGGAAAGTGCATTTCTGAATTCAAAATTTTCCAAAAAGTTTTCAATTTCTTTGGATGCTTTTTCGATTTCTTTTAATTCATCAGCATTTGAGTTCCCTTCAGGAATAATTCCATTATAATATTTGTGAATTAAAACCGCCACTCGATTGATGAAATTTCCGAAAATTCCCACCAATTCTGAATTGTTTTTGGTTTGAAAATCTTTCCAGGTGAAATTATTGTCTTTCGTTTCCGGGGCGGAACTCAACAATGCGTAACGCAAAACATCTTGCTGTCCAGGAAATTCTTCCACATATTCATGTGCCCAAACTGCCCAATTTCGGGAGGTTGAAATTTTATCGTTTTCTAAATTCAAAAATTCAAAAGCAGGAACATTTTTTGGCATCACATAATCTCCGTGAGCTTTCATCATTGCAGGGAAAATAATGCAATGGAATACAATGTTGTCTTTTCCGATAAAATGAATGAGATCCGAATTTTCGTTTTGCCAATAATCTTTCCAATCTTTTCCGTTTTTTTCTGCCCATTCTTGCGTGAAGGAAATGTAACCAATAGGTGCATCAAACCAAACGTACAACACTTTTCCATTCGCATCAGGAAGTGGAACCGGAACACCCCAATTCAAATCTCTCGTCATTGCACGAGGTTTCAAACCGTCGTTGAGCCAAGATTTTACTTGTCCATAGACATTGGGTTTCCAGTCGTTTTGGTGACCTTCAATAATCCATTTGTTTAGAAAATCTTCGTAATCATTTAGTGGCAAATACCAGTTTTTGGTTTCCTTTAAAATGGGAACATTTCCACTCAATGCCGATTTTGGATTGATTAATTCAGAAGGTGAAAGGGTAGAGCCGCATTTTTCGCATTGGTCTCCGTAAGCATTGTCATTGCCACAATTAGGGCAAGTTCCCAAGATATATCGGTCTGCGAGAAATTCATTGGCTTGCTCGTCAAAATATTGTTCGGAAACTTCTTCTTCAAATTTTCCTTTATTATATAGTGTTTTGAAAAAATCCTGACTTACTTGATAATGTTTTTTTGAAGTAGTTCTGGAATATTCGTCGAAAGAAATACCCAAATCGGAAAACGACTTTTTAATAATTTCATGGTATTTATCCACGATATCTTGTGGTGAAACGCCTTCTTTTTTGGCTCTTATGGTAATAGGAATTCCATGTTCATCACTTCCGCAAATAAAAGCGACTTCTTGTCCTAATCTTCTCTGAAATCTTGCATACACATCAGCCGGAATATAAACTCCCGCCAAATGCCCAATATGAACCGGTCCATTTGCATAAGGCAACGCTGCAGTAATCATTTTTCTGTTCGACATTATTCTTAATCTATTTTAGGATGCAAAGATAAGGGTTAGCATTTTCTTAAAAAAGAGGCAAAAATTAAAAAATTATAGGATTTATTTAACTAAAATTAATTTAAATGCTTTTGAATGTTAAATTTTGTTAAACGATAGTTTAAATATTTGTTAAATTTTAACAGATGTTATGCATTAAATATTTCATTTAAAATATTGAATATCAGAACTATATTGAAATTAAGCTCATTAATTTAATGATTTATATCATAAAAATAGAGTAAAAATTAAATAAATTTTAAGAAAGTGTAAAAAAATTATAAATTAGAGGGCTGATTTATAATCACGAAAACTAGAAAATTAACTTAAAATTATAATACGTGAGAAACTTAACAACAGTTTTGAAAATTGCTCCGGCTTTTTTATTAGCAGGAACAATGATGCATGCACAGGTTCAGGATTCCACCGAGCGTGAGAAACAAATTGAAGAAATTGTGCTTATTGGTTACGGTAGCAAAAAGAAATCTGATTTAACAGGTTCTGTTACTGCTGTTTCTGAAAAAGATTTTAATAAAGGGGCTATTGTCTCTGCAGATCAATTAATTCAAGGTAAAGCTCCGGGTGTAAGAATTACCAATAGTGGAGGTTCTCCGGATTCTGCACCGAATATTAGAATTAGAGGAGGTTCTTCTTTAAGTGCCAATAACAATCCTTTAATTGTTATCGATGGTATTCCTTTAGATTCTACAAATCCAGCAGGAATTTCCAATCCAATGTTATTAGTAAACCCAAATGATATCGAATCATTTTCGGTTTTAAAAGATGCTTCTGCCACAGCCATTTATGGAGCACGTGCTTCCAATGGGGTTATTTTAATTACCACCAAAAAGGGAAGTTCAAGAACTAGATTTAATTTTTCATCCAACGTTTCTTTTGGAGAAGTTACCAAATTTATCGATGTGATGGATGCAGATCAGTTCGTTACTTTCGTTAAAGACTATTTTCCAAATAATGCCTGGAGTTTGGGAGTTGGAGGCTCTTCAACCATGCCAACTGTTGCAGGAAAACTTTATGATACCAACTGGCAGGAACAAATTTACAGAACGTCTGTTTCTTCTGACAATAATTTCAGTGCTTCAGGTTCTTTATTTGGGAAATTGCCAACAAGATTTTCCTTTGGTTATAATAAAGCAGAAGGTGTAGTAAAAAATGACGATCTGCAACGTTTTTCTGCTGCATTGAGATTTAATCCTACTTTTTTTGATAATCATTTAAAAGTGGATTTAAACCTTAAAGGTTTCAGAATTGATAAAAATGTAGTTGACGGAAGTGGTGCCATTGGAAGTGCGTTAACCATGAACCCAACTTATCCTGTTTTTTACGATTATGTACAGGATCCAATGCTTAATAATACCTATTTCGGTGGATATTTCCAAAATGTAATTTTCAATCCAACCACTAGTAATTATTCTTTTGCAGGAGCCAATAATCCATTAGCCACGTTAGAGCAAAGAAGACGTCCGGAAAACACCAATCAGTTTTTAGGAAATATTGAATTGGATTACAAATTTCATTTTTTACCTGAGCTAAGAGCGGTGGTTAATTTAGGTTTAGACCGTTCTGAAACTAAGATCAAAGAAGTTTATGAAGACTTCGCCAGAAATTCAATTGGTTCTTCTAGCGGGGTAACTACTTTTAATGGATTTGTTTATAACCCAGGTGTTTCTTATGCTGAAACTCAAAATAAGAAAAACCGTTTGATGGATGCTTATTTGGTTTATCAAAAAAGTTTTGGAAAAGTTTTGTCTAATTTCTTAATCCAGGGAGGTTATTCTTGGCAGGATTTCAGAAATGAAGGTAATAAAGATTTGTACACCATTAATCAAACTACTGGTGTTAGAGAGCCTTTAATTGATACCAATAACCCCACAAATGGTTATTTCACTAATGTAAATCTTCAGTCTTTCTTTGGTAGAACCAATATCGATTTATTTGATAAATATTTGTTAACGTTCTCCATGAGAGCGGATGCTTCTTCCGTTTTTCAAGGTTTTGAAAAACAGTGGGGATATTTTCCTTCAGCAGCATTGGCATGGAAAATTCACCAAGAAGAATTGTTTAATTTAGGAAGTACTTTCAAAGAATTGAAACTTAGGTTAGGTTGGGGACAAACTGGGCAACAAGATATTGTATCCATTGTTGGAGCTTTCCCTTCAAGACCTTTATTTTCTATAGGAAATCCTAATTCTCAATATTTATCAGGTTTAAATATTTACTCTGCTTTACCATTTAATTTGGATTTAGGTTGGGAAACTACGACCACTAAAAATATTGGATTAGATTTCGCAACCAGAAATAATTTATTAAGTGGAACGGTTGAATTCTACGATCGTGAAACCAAAGATTTATTATTGCAAGTTTCTTCTCCTCCAGGACAAAGTTTAACCAATGCTTTCTTGGATAATGTAGGAAAAATTGGTAATAAAGGGGTGGAAATGAACTTAAACGTTAATCCGGTAAGAAGCGAGAAATTAGACTGGAATGTTTTCGGAAATTTCGGATATAACAAAGGTGAAGTAATAGACCTTAATGAAGTTACCGAAATTAATGCAGGAGGAAATCTTCCTGTAGGAACCGGTGTACAAATTGCAAGACACGTAGTTGGTTTACAACCGATGATGGCTTGGGTTTTTGAACAGGCTTATGATACCAATGGAGAACCTCTGGCGGGAGTTTTTGTAGATAGAAATAACGACGGACTTTTAAATAATGACGACCGTTATAATGAACAGTTAACACCAAACTGGACGTATGGTTTTGGAAGTAGTTTAATAGCTGGAAACTGGGATTTTACAGCCAATTTTAGAGGGCAAATCGGAGGAAAAGTTTATAACGGATCAAAAGTAGCTTTAGGTTTTGTACAAAATGCCTTACCTCAAAATGCTTTAAGTTTAAATAACGTTATTGATTTTTATGACGGCGTTTCTTCTTTCAATTTAGTTTCTCCAACAGATGACATGTATTTTTCTGATTATTATTTGGAAGATGCTTCTTTTTTACGTTTGGATAACTTTACCGTTGGTTATAAAATTAATAATGTATTTAAATCCAATTCTGCCATTAGATTTTACGGATCTGTTAACAACGCATTTATTATTACCAAATATAAAGGGGTAGATCCTGAAAACTTTGGAGGAATTGATAGCAACTTCTATCCACGTCCTAGAATTTACACTTTTGGATTAAACCTTGATTTTTAAAATTTCGAAAAAATGAAAAATAATTTTTATAAAAAAATAATTGGTTTGGCATTATTAGGAGCCCTTTCTATAGGCTGTACAGATGATCTGAATACCGAACCAAAATATGAATTAACTTTGGAGCAGTTGCTTCAACAAGATCCTAATGCCATTGATGGAATGCTTTCTAAAATGTATTCAACATTTGCCCTTTCCAGTGTTAATGGTGCCGGATCTTCCGATATTGCCGGAGCTGATCCGGGTGAATCACCTTTCGTAAGAGGATTAATAAATTTACAGGATTTTACTGCTGATGGAATGAAAAACCGTTGGGGAGATGGTGGTCTTGATCCACTGACAACCACCAGTAATTGGTCTGCCAATAATAAGTTTTTTAAATATATGTATGATAGAATTTATTATACTGTACCTCAAACCACTAATCTCATTTTAATCTTAAAAAATAGAGTAGAAGTATCGAATGAAGATCAATATATCAGCGAATTACGATTTTTAAGAGCACTTTCTTATTATTATCTGATCGATTTATTTGGAAAAGGACCATTGGTAAATGATGATACTTTTGGATCATCTGCACCACTTCCGGAATCTAATAGACAACAACTTTTTGATTTTGTTGAAGCTGAGCTTTTAGATATTGAGAATAAAATTGCACCATCCAATTCGTATGGTAGAGCAAATGCTGCTACGGTTCAAATGTTATTAGCTAAAATATATCTTAATGCAGAAGTTTACACTGGAACAGCAAGATATGCAGAAGCTGCAACTTACGCATCAAAAGTGATCGCCGGAGGTTATCAGTTAGAAACTAATTTCAGAAAAAACTTTGCTACAGACAATAACACTTCAAAAGAAATTATTTTTCCTTTAATTGCAGATGCTGTTAACAGCCAAAGTTTTGGAAATACTACTTACATTATTCAAGGAAGTATTGGAGCACAAACCATGAATCCTGCAAATTATGGTGCTGTAAATCCGCCGGATGGGGCTTGGTCTGGACACAGAGCTACAAAAGCTTGGTACGGTTTATTTGGTAATAGTGCTGCAGATTTAGCCGCTTCTACTGATGTAAGAGCAAAACTTTTCTGGACTACAGGTCACAATTGGGAAATGAATGATTATAAAGAGTGGACTGATGGATATCCATCAGTAAAATTCACCAATTTATCATCAACAGGAACAGGAACTCCATCTGTTTTTGTTTCTACAGATTTTCCTTTATTCAGATTAGCGGATGCTTTGTTGATTTATTCTGAATGTGCTGCAAGAAATGCTTCAGGAGCTTCTATGGCACAAGGTTTAACTTATTTTAACCAAGTGAGAACAAGATCTGGAGCAAGTGCTTTTCCTTCTTATACTTTACAAAATGTTTTAGATGAAAGAGGAAGAGAATTTGGTTTAGAAGGAGTTAGAAGACAAGATTTAATTAGATTTGGAAAATTTACCGGTGGTTCTTATTTATGGCCTTGGAAAGGAGGGGTGAAAGACGGGACATCTATTTCGGACAACTACAAAGTATTTCCAATCCCAACTACAGCGCTTCAGGCAAATCCTAATCTAACGCCTAATCCAGGATATTAATTTTTAAATTTAAACAAAATGAAAAATATTTTTAAAATATTGTTACTTGCTTTTTTTAGTATTGCAGTTTTTTCATGTAAAGAGGACGATAAGGATCCTATTATAACTGTAAATGAAAAAGGTTCTGTAATAGCAGATAAATCTTCTGTGGTTCTTAATGAAGTAAATGCTGATCAAGTAGCTATCAAATTTATGTGGATTGATCCTGTATTTTCATCCAATGTTGCTGAGGATAAATTTTTAGAATTTGGAAAAACAGGTTCCAATTTTAGCCCGGTTTATCGTTTGGAATTGCCTAATGATGTTAACGAACTTTCGGTAAACCATTTGCAAATGAACAATATTATGGCAAGTTTAGGGCTTGCTCCTGAACAAATCAATCAAGTTCAGGTAAGATTAGCTTCTGAGCTTAATGAAAGTAATATTTACTATTCTGAACCTTTAGCGTTGCAAGTAACTCCTTACACGCCAAATCCGGATTTAATTTTCCCAAAAATTAATGTACCAGGTGGTTATGCTGGAGCTGCGGGTTATCAAGATTGGACTCCTTCAAATTCACCTAATTTATTTTCACCGGAAAAAAACAACCAGTACAGAGGTTTTATTTTTGTAACAAATCCTAACAGTGAATTCAAATTTACTATTAACCAAGATTGGGCTGGCGATAAAGGAGAAGCTTCATCAACAGGAAACACAGGTGTTTTAGTGGAAAATGGAGAGTCAAATATTAAAGCGGCTTCAGCTGGAACCTATTATTTAAAAGTTGATTGGGCTGCCAATACTTATTCTGCTGCTATAGCTAATTTTGGAATGATTGGGGATGCAACTCCAACAGGTTGGGGTTCAGATACGGATTTTGTTTATAACCCTGCCACTAAAAATTGGGAAATTGCTTCTATTGCTTTAACAACTTCAGGAGTTTTCAAATTTAGAGCTAATGATGACTGGGCAATGAAATTTCAGCCTGCTAGTGCAGACCAAACTCTTGTTTCCGGAACTGCTGTTCAAACTTTCTTAAGTTCTGAAGGAACCGTAAACGGAGATCCAAGCTATAAAATTGGCGTTGCTGGAAATTATAAAGTGGTTTTAGATTTGCATAACGCAGCTTATTATAAGTTGACTTTAACAAAATTGTAAATTTTACCAAATACCTATAATAAACTGTTGCTTTACAGCAACAGTTTTTTTATTTTTAAATCTTGAAAATTTTATTATGAAAAATTTAAAAATAAGTGCCTTTTTTCTTTTGGTTTCTACTTTGGGACTGAACGCACAAACCTTAAAATCTCCCGACGGAAAATTCGAAATGAATTTCCAGCTTAAATCCGGAGTTCCGTATTATAATTTAAAGTATGAAGGAAATACTGTTGTTGAAGATTCCAAATTGGGACTTCGATTATTGAAAGACGGCGATATCCAATTCGCTTCTGAAATCGAGAGAAAAGACCAGCAAGGAAAAAATTTGAATTCCGGTTTTGTGAAAACAGACGAAAAAACCACTTCTAAAAACGAAACTTGGCAACCGATTTTAGGTGAAAAGAAAAATTATATCAATCATTATAATGAATTGGCAATATCTCTGAATCAACCGGAAAATGATCGCTATATGATCATCAAATTCCGTTTGTTTAATGATGGTTTAGGCTTCCGTTATGAATTTCCGCAACAGAAAAATCTCAATTATTTCATCATTAAAGAAGAAGATTCCGAAATCGATTTACCTTGGGATACCAAAGCTTTTTGGATTGCAGGGGATTACGATTCTCAAGAATATCAATATCAGGAAACCAAAATTTCTGAAATTCCTTCTCGCTGGCCAAAATCGTATGACGGAAATGCTTCACAAACTTTAATTAAAGATGCCGTTCAAACGCCATTAATGTTGAAAAAAGAAGGTAAAACGCCAATTTATATCAACCTTGGAGAAGCGGGTGTTATCAATTATGCCACTTCACATTTAGAAGTAGATGCGAAAAATTTTAAATTCAAAACCCATTTAACACCGGATGCGCAAGGTGCAAAAGGATATATACAAACGCCACAAACTACACCTTGGAGAACCATTATCGTTTCCAACAAAGCGGAAGAAGTATTGGATTCCAAAATGTTGTTTAATTTGAATGAACCAACGCATTACCAAGATACTTCCTATATTAAGCCCACAAAATATATGGGAGTTTGGTGGGAAATGATTATCGGAAAATCGCAATGGGCGTATTCCACAGCGGATAATGTCCACATCGGAAAAACCGATTTTTCTAAATTAACTCCTAACGGAAAACATGCTGCCAATAACGAAAAAGTAAAAGAATATATTGATTTTGCTTCGCAACACGGTTTTGATGCTTTATTAATCGAAGGTTGGAACACGGGTTGGGAAGATTGGTTTGGTCATTCCAAAGAATTTGTGTTCGATTTCATCACGCCTTATCCGGATTTTGATATCAAAATGTTGAATGATTACGCGCATTCCAAAGGAATAAAATTAATGATGCACCATGAAACTTCAGGTTCAGCAACCAACTACGAAAGATGGGCAGATGAAGCTTTTAAACTGATGAATGAATACGATTATCCTTCGGTTAAAACAGGTTATGTTGGAAATATTATTCCGAGAGGAGAACATCATTATTCTCAATGGACGATTAATCATTATTTCAGAATTGCGGAAAAAGCGCATCAATACCGTATTATGGTGAATTCCCACGAATCGGTTCGTCCTACAGGTTTAAGCCGTACTTATCCAAACTGGATTGCTGCTGAAGCTGCTCGTGGAACAGAATTCGAAGCATTTGGCGGGAATAATCCAGATCATCAGACTATTTTACCGTTTACTAGATTTATGGGTGGTCCTATGGATTATACTCCGGGAATTTTTCAAACAAAATTAGATTACTATTTTCCGGGAGATACAAGATTCGTTAAAACTACTTTAGCCAAACAATTGGCGCTGTATGTCGTAATGTATTCTCCTTTACAAATGGCTGCAGATTTACCGGAAAATTATGCCAAACATTTGGAAGCTTTTCAGTTCATCAAAGACGTTGCCGCAGATTGGGACGATACCAAAATCTTAGCTGCTGAACCTGGAGATTATATCCATACTGCACGTAAAGCAAAAGGAAAAGATGAATGGTATGTTGGTGGAATTACCGATGAAAAAGCAAGAGAATTTATTGTAGATTTTTCTTTTTTAGAAAAAGGAAAAAAATACGAAGCCACCATTTACGAAGACGGAAAAGAGGCAGATTATATCAATAATCCACAATCGTATCATATTTATAAAAAAACCGTTACCAACAAGTCCAAAATTCCTGTGAAATTAGTAAGAAGTGGAGGTTACGCGATTTCTGTAAAGCCTTTGTAATTTTTTTAAATAAATTGAAAACTTAAAGATAAATTTTGTCTTTAAGTTTTTTTTCTTGAATGAATAAAATCTTCGACAAACAAAACATTTTCCTGTTTTTACTCGTAATGATGATAATTGCGGGAAAATTTGTTCCTTACAAAGAATCCTACAACGAGGTTTTCAATTTGGAAAAATTCATCGATTGGGGAATTGCAGGAATTTTCCTTTTATACGGCTTAAAACTGAACCTCAAAGAAATGATGAAAGCCATTTTCAATTGGAAATTGCACATGGTCATTCAGTTGGGAACCTTCGTTTTATTCCCATTTTTGGTATTTTTGTTTTACGGATTTTTCAAAGAATCGCTGTATTTCACAATTTGGCTTTCTGTTTTTTTCTTGGCGAGTTTACCATCGACCGTTTCATCTTCGGTCGTGATGGTTTCTATTGCGAAAGGAAATGTTACTTCAGCCATTTTCAACGCATCCATTTCAGGATTAATCGGAATTGTGATGACTCCTTTATTGATGAGTTTTTTCTTCACTTCAGAAAAATCAGAAGAAAGTGGAGATCTAATGCAAATTTTTTATGAATTATTGAAAAAAGTGATTTTGCCCATTGTTCTCGGACTTTTATTCAATTCTTTTTTGAAAAAATGGGTGATAAAATACAGCAAATGGATTGCAGAATTTGATCGGCTTATTATTTTGTTGATTGTCTACGAAAGTTTTTCGGCGGCTTTTATGAACCAAATTTTTTCATCCGTTCCCATTTCCGTTTTCTTGATTTTGGCAGCAAGTGTGATTTTGTTATTCTTCGTTATTTATGAAATCATCAAATTCGTTGCTAAAAAACTGAAATTCAACCGAGAAGATACCATTACAGCAACATTTTGCGGTTCTAAAAAATCTTTGGTTCACGGAAGTTTGTTCGTGATGATTTTAGGAATTCCCGAAAGCCAAAAAGTCTTATTTCTTTTACCCGTGATGATTTACCACAGTTTCCAACTTTTTTACGTCAGTTGGCTCGCAAACCGATTGTCCAAAACCGTTTAATTCCTATCTTTAATTAAATTTAATTGAATGAAATTCAAAAATATAATATTGGCTTCAGCCATTTCTATTACTACATTTTCTTTTGCTCAAATCCAAAAAGTAGAACCTGCATTTTGGTGGAAAGGAATGAAAAATCCCGACCTTCAAATTCTCGTTTACGGAAAAAATATTGCCAATCAAACCGTAGAACTTTCGGACGGAATTCAAGTAAAAAATGTCATCAAAGTTGACAATCCGAATTACGTTTTTTTGACTGTTAACACCAATCAGATCAACGTTTCAAAATTCAAAATCAATTTAAAAAAAGGAAAAAAACTCGTCAATTCTTACGATTACGAATTGAAACAAAGAAATCCGAATTCCGCTCAACGAAAAGGTTTTAACAGTTCTGATGTCATTTATTTAATCATGTCCGACCGTTTTGCGAATGGCGATCCGAAAAATGATTCTACAAATGACACCAAAGAAAAAGCCAACCGAAGTTTTGATGGTGGAAGACACGGTGGAGATATTGCAGGAATCATCAAAAATCTCGATTACATTGATGAATTGGGCGCAACTGCAATTTGGTGTACTCCGCTGACAGAAGATAATGAAGTAAAATATTCTTATCACGGTTACGCTGCAAGTGATTTGTACAAAATCGATTCCCGTTTTGGAACGAACGACGATTTTAAAAAATTAGGAGACGAATTACACAAAAGAGAGATGAAACTGATTATGGATTTTGTGCCAAATCATTGGGGAATTTCGCATTGGATGATCCAAGATTTACCATCCAAGGATTGGATTCATTATTGGAATGAAGGTGAAAACGGTTTTAAAAGAAGTAACTACCGACAAACGACACAGTTCGATTCCAACAGTTCAGAAATAGACCGGCTTGGAAATGAAAACGGTTGGTTTGATACGACAATGCCCGATATGAACGACCGAAATCCTTTAGTTGTAAATTATTTAGTTCAAAACGCTATTTGGTGGACGGAATTTGCAGGTTTGGACGGAATTCGGGTAGATACTTTTCCTTACAACAGTAAAAATGGAATTTCGGAATGGACAAAAAGAGTGATGGAAGAATATCCTAATTTCAATATTGTAGGAGAATCTCTAATGCACAGTCCGGCTCATATTTCATTTTGGCAAAAAAACAGCAAAATTGCAGAAATTCAAAATTATAATTCTTATTTACCAACAGTGATGGATTTTCCTTTGAATGACGTTATTGCAACGGCAACTAACGAAAATGAAGAAGGTTGGGACAAAGGATTGGTGCGGATTTATGATGTTTTGACGAATGATTTTCTGTATCCTGATATTAATAATCTGATGATTTTATTGGATAATCACGACGTTAACAGAATCAACGAAAGTTTGAATGGTGATATTTCAAAATACAAATTGGCGATTTCTTTGTTGGCGACACTTCGTGGAATTCCGCAAATTTATTACGGTGGCGAAATCGGAATGCGAGGAAGTAAATCCGTTGGAGATGGCGATATCAGAAGAGATTTCCCGGGCGGTTGGAACGGCGACAAACAAAATGCGTTTACGGATGCAGGAAGAACTTCCGAGCAAAAAGAATATTTCAATTTCACAAAAAAATTGTTGAATTGGAGAAAAACCAATTCTGCAGTTCATTTTGGAAAAACCACACATTACGCTCCACACGACAATGTTTATGTGTATTTCCGACAAAATGAAAAGGAAAAAGTGATGGTCGTCATCAACAATACCGACAAACAACAAACAATTGATTTAAAACGTTTTGCCGAAAATTTGAACGGAATTTCCAAAGGAAAAGATATTATTTCCGATAAAGAAATTTCATTACATTCTTCAAGTAAACTAATCATTCCAAAAAAATCTCCACTAATTTTGGAATTGAGATAAAAATTATTTCCATCAAAGACTCAAAATTCGTAACTTAAAATTCATCATCAATTACCAACTTTTTTCCGTACTTTTGCACCGTCAAAATTCAGCTATGCAAAACATTAGAAATATTGCGATTATCGCACACGTTGACCACGGAAAAACCACTTTGGTTGACAAAATTATTCACGCGACCAACATTTTCAGAGAAAATCAGGAAAGCGGTGAATTAATCATGGATAACAACGATCTTGAAAGAGAAAGAGGAATTACCATTTTGTCCAAAAACATTTCCGTAACCTACAAAGACACGAAAATTAATGTGATTGACACTCCTGGTCACGCCGATTTTGGTGGGGAAGTAGAAAGAGTTTTGAAAATGGCTGATGGTGTTTTACTTTTGGTAGATGCTTTCGAAGGACCAATGCCTCAAACACGTTTCGTTTTGCAAAAAGCTCTGGAATTGGGACTTCAACCGATTGTGGTTATCAATAAAGTAGATAAAGAAAACTGTCGTCCGGATGAAGTTCACGATCAGGTTTTTGATTTGTTTTTCAATTTGGATGCAACAGAAGAACAGTTGGATTTTCCAACGTTTTACGGTTCTTCAAAACAAGGTTGGTTCAACACGACTTTAGAACCTACCGATAATATTTTGCCGATTTTGGACGGAATTTTAGAACATGTTCCAGCTCCGAAAGTGGAAGAAGGAACCCTTCAAATGCAAATTACTTCCTTAGATTTCTCTTCTTTTCTTGGAAGAATTGCTATCGGAAAAGTAGCAAGAGGAACCATTTCTGAATCTCAATGGATTGGATTGGCTCAGGAAGACGGAAAAATCGTAAAAGGAAAAGTAAAAGAATTATACGTTTTCGAAGGACTTGGAAAGAAGAAAGTTCAGGAAGTTCATGCAGGAGATATTTGTGCGGTGGTTGGATTTGATGCTTTCCAAATTGGAGATACGTTTGTAGATTTAGAAAATCCGGAACCTTTGACAAGGATTTCTATCGACGAACCTACTTTGAATATGACGTTTTCCATCAACAACTCTCCTTTCTTTGGAAAAGATGGAAAATATGTGACCTCAAACCACTTGAAAGAACGTTTAATAAAAGAATTAGAGAAAAATTTAGCATTAAGAGTTCAACAAACGGATGATGCCAATACATTTTTGGTTTTTGGACGAGGAATTCTTCACCTTTCGGTTTTAATTGAAACCATGCGAAGAGAAGGGTATGAAATGACGATTGGACAACCACAAGTTATTTTAAGAGAAATTGACGGTGAAAACTGTGAACCTTACGAATCTTTAGTTGTAGATGTTCATGAATAATATTCTTAGAGAGTAATTGATTTGGCAACGCAGAGAAAAGGAGATCTTCACATCATGGAAACCAAAGGTGAAATGCAACATTTGGAATTCGAAATTACTTCAAGAGGATTAATTG
>JAEZWE010000114.1 GCA_023420435.1 Bacteroidota bacterium | reverse complement strand
GGTGTAAGCTTTGATCAAATTATTTCTGCCATTCAAAATGAAAATATGACGATTTCCGGTGGAAATTTAATTACCGATGGAAACAGAACCAATGTCAGAATTAAAGGTCAAATTGCTTCACCGAACGATTTAAATGGTTTTGTGGTAAAACCGGGCGTTAGAATTCAGGATATTGCAAAGGTTGAATTTAAAGAAAAAGAAAAAACCACTTATGCAAGAGAATCCGGAAGAGATGTTGTCATGATCAACCTGAAAAAACGGGCAGGAACCAATATGATTTCCGCTATTGATCAGGCTAAAGAAAAAATTGAAAAAGCAAAAACAACCTATTTGCCAAAAGATTTGAATATTTCGCTAACCTCCGATCAATCCAGCGCTGTAGAACATCAGGTGAATGAATTAGCCAACCATATTTTAATTGGTATTTTGCTTGTAATGGCAGTTTTGAGTTTTTCAATGGGAATGAAAAATGCATTATTTGTAGGAACTGCAATTCCACTTTCCATGCTTATTGCTTTTGCCGTTTTATACTTCTCCGGAGTCACCTTAAATACAATGGTTCTTTTCGCGATGATTATGGGATTGGGAATGTTGGTAGATGACGGAATTGTGGTCGTAGATAATGTTTATGCCAATATGGAAAAAGGTTTGCCAAGAAGATTGGCATCCAAATTTGGAATTGGGGAAATTGCTTTTCCGGTAATCACATCAACATTAACCACCGTTTTTGCTTTCCTTCCAATGTTGCTTTGGCCGGGAATTATGGGAGAATTTATGAAATATTTCCCAATAACCATTTCAGTTACCTTGATGGCTTCTTTGTTTGTAGCATTGGTGATCAACGCTTCAATGACGGGAGGTTCGATGACTTTAGATAACAAAAATATTTCCCAAAAACAAGCGAAAAAATATACCTTAATTTTTGCAGTTTTAGCCGTTGTTTTTGCCATTTTGAGATTTACTACAGGAATTACTTATTTCTTTGGAGTTACAACTTTTTCGATATTGGCAATCGCAGCAATTTGGTTATACAAAAACTTTTTCCATGACAGAATTGAGCATTTTCAATATACCTTCTTCCCAAGATTAGCGAAAAAATATCAGCGATTTTTAGGGAATTTGCTTCAAGGGAAAAAACCGAGAAACTGGTTTATTGGGGTTTTCGTCGTCTTATTGTTTTCCTTCTTTTTATATGGAGTAATGATGGGAATTGGACGTTCTAAAGTATTATTCTTCCCTGAACAGGAACCAAAGCAAACCATTGTTTATATGGAATATCCGCAAGGAACAGATATCGGTAAAACTAACCAGGCTACAAAATTGGTGGAACAACGGGTTCTTGGGGTTTTAGGAAAATACAAAGAAGGTAATGAAAACTACATGGTAGAATCCATGGTTACACAAGTTGGAAAAGGCGCTATAAATCCTCAAGTTGACGCAGGTTCTGCAGCTGAAACACCTTTCAAATCCAAAATTACCGTAACTTATGTAGAATTTGCGGAAAGACGCGGAATTGAAACTTCTGAAGTAATGGAAGACATTCGTAAAGCAATGCCCAATATTCCAGGTTTGTCCATTATTGTGGAAAAAGATGCAAGTGGACCTCCAGTTGGTTATCCAATTTCCATCGAATTGAGTGGTGATAATTATGATGATTTATTAGTTGAAGCTAACAAAATGATCACCTTTATCAACGGACAGGGAATTTCCGGAATTGAAAAATTGCAAACCGATGTTAACAAAGAATCTCCGGAATTAATTATCGATATCGATCGTGAAACAGCCGGAAATATGGGGGTTTCAACAGCTTATACAGGAATTACGCTTCGTAGAGCGCTTTTCGGTCAGGATATTTCTACTTTTAAAGATATTGAAGACGATTATGATATTTCAGTAAGATTACAGGAAGATCAGCGCAGAAACAGCTCAATGCTTTTCAACCAACCCATTACTTTGAATGGTCCAAATGGATCGGTACAAGTCCCAATTTCTGCTTTCGCAAAAATGAAAGAGGAATTTACTTTCAATAAAATTAAGCGAAAAGATAACACCAGAACCATCATGATTTATTCTAACGTTTTAAAGGATGCTAATGCAAATGAAATCGTTCAGAAAATTCAGTCTAAAATGAAAAATTACCAGACACCGGAAGGTATTTCCTATAAATTCGGTGGAGAACAGGAAGAGCAGGCAAAAAACATGAATTTCTTATTGTTTGCCCTTTTCTTAGCCATGGCAATGGTAACCGCAATTATTGTTTATCAGTTCAACTCGCTTTCCAAAACGCTCATCATTATGACTACTATTTTGTTGAGTTTTGCAGGAGTTTTCCTAGGATTAGCCATTACAGGAATGAACTTCGTAATCTTGATGACCATGATGGGAATTATTTCACTTGCAGGAGTTGTGGTGAAAAACGGGATTGTTTTGATGGACTTCTTCGTTCTGAAATTGGATGAAAAAGTAGATGAAAAAGGTGTAGAAACTCATGATGATTTGGAACTTGAAGAAGTAAAACAAATCATCATCGAATCTGGAAAAGAGCGTTTAAGACCTGTACTTTTAACGGCTACAACAGCAGTTTTAGGATTAATTCCATTGGCTATTGGTTTGAATTTCGACGTGGCGTCTTTCCTTACTACTTTAAATCCGCATTTGTCTTTAGGAGGAGATAACGTAGCATTTTGGGGACCGTTAGCTTGGACTATTATTTATGGATTAACATTCGCAACTTTCTTAACATTAATTATCGTTCCGGTCATGTTTTACATGATTTCGAAACGTAAAATTAATGCCAGAAGAAAGTATGTTGAAAAACATTCTCATGATGCCGAAAATGATGTTGAAGAACTCCAAAGATTAAAAAATCTTTATCCTGAAGAATTTGAAAAAATGAACAAAAATCCAGAACCAGGATTAGAATCATAACAAAAAAGCGCTCAAATTTTGAGCGCTTTTTTTATTAAATAATTTTTTCTCCACAACGTTTACAGTAATTGGCGTCGTTATCGTTTTCTTTATTTTGACAACGTCCACATAATTTTCCACTTTTGCCTCGGTTTCTTAATTCCGAAGTAATAATTCCTGTAGGAACCGCAATAATGCTATAACCAGCTAACATTACGATAATAGAGATGAATTTTCCTAAAGGAGTAGAA
>JAEZWE010000110.1 GCA_023420435.1 Bacteroidota bacterium | reverse complement strand
CAAAAATTTGTAAATGAAATCGGAAAAGCATACGAAGAAATTGGTTTTGTAGCCTTGAAAGGGCACTTTTTGGATGACCAGTTGGTAGGAAATTTATATAGCGAAGTAAAAAACTTTTTTGAACTTCCGGAAGAAACCAAATCCAAATATGAAATTGAAGGAATTGGTGGACAAAGAGGTTATGTTGGTTTTGGAAAAGAAACGGCAAAAGGGTTTAAGAAAGCAGATTTAAAAGAGTTTTGGCATTTTGGACAATATCTTCCAGAAAATTCGAAATACTCAACACAATATCCAGATAATGTGAGGGTTGATGAGCTTCCAAAATTTAACGAAGTTGGGAAGGAAACCTATCTAATGCTCGAAAAAACCGGAAAATATGTTCTTCGTGCTTTGGCTTTGTATCTTGGTTTGGATGAATTTTATTTTGATAAATATATAGATCAAGGAAACTCGATTTTAAGACCAATTCATTATCCGCCGATTCAGGAAGAACCGCATGATGCAGTTCGTGCTGCTGCACATGGGGATATTAACTTAATTACACTTTTGATGGGAGCTCATGGAAAAGGTTTACAAGTTCAAAATCATGAAGGAGAATGGATTGATGCAATTGCACAGCCTGATGAATTAATGATTAATGTTGGTGATATGCTTTCCCGACACACGAACAATAAACTGAAATCTACCATTCACAGAGTGGTAAATCCGCCGAGAGAATTGTGGGGAACATCGAGATATTCAATTCCATTTTTTATGCATCCTGTAAGCGAAATGCCGTTGAATGCATTGGAAGGAACTTATGATGACAAAAATCCAAAATTGTACGAAGATACAACTGCCGGAGAATTTTTACACGAAAGACTGGTGGAATTGGGATTAATTAAAAAATAATTTTTTCAAATAATTAATTAAAACCCTTTCATTTTTGAAAGGGTTTTTCATTTAAAACAATCTCAACTGCTGATCTTTTGTTCCTGTGAAATTGTTAAAATTTAAAGGAGGATAAATCTTATCCGCAAAATATTTGCGCTTTCCCAATTTAAAAGTTTCGTGAATCATTTTGGCGATATTTCCTTCACCTTTGTATCGTTCGTAAAATCTTTTTTCTCCTAATTTTCCACCTCTCATGGAACGAATCAAATTCAAAACTTTTTCGGCACGATCTGGAAAGTGCGATTCTACCCAGCGGACAAAAACCGGTTCAACCGTATCATTTAAGCGAACCAAAACATGATGAGCACTTAATGCTCCTGCTTCAGAAACCTGTTTTAAAATCGACAAACTTTCATCGCTCGTCAAACCCGGAATAACCGGAGCAATCATTACATTGACTGGAATCCCATTTTCACTTAAAAATTCAATAGCTTTCAGTTTATTTTTTGCCGAACTTGTTCTGGGTTCCATCACTCGACGAAGATTTTCGTTTAAAGTCGGAATGCTCATCGAAACGTGCACCAAACCTTGTTCAGCCATTGGTTTCAATAAATCCAAATCTCGCAAAACCAATGCATTTTTTGTAATAATACCAACAGGATGACGATAATCCAAACAAGTTTTTAAAATTTTCCTTGTGATTTCTAATTTTCGTTCAATCGGTTGGTAACAATCTGTATTTCCTGAAAGCATAATGGGTTTGGGAAGATAATTTCTTTTTTGGAAAAATTTTTCCAATAATTCCGGCGCTTTTTTCTTGTACATAATTTTACGTTCAAAATCAATTCCTGCAGAAAAACCCCAATATTCATGGGTTGGTCTAGCAAAACAATAGGAACAGCCGTGTTCACAACCTTGATAAGGGTTCATGGAATAATCCATCGATAAATCCGGGCTTTTCACTTCGTTGACGATGGTTTTAGGAAAAATCTCGGTGTAGGTAGTTTTATAAATTTCAAAATCTTCATCTTCCGGCTCAAAAGTATAACGGTCGAAACGGTTGATTACATTTCTTTGTGCGCCTTGTCCTTTGATGTCTAAAATTGGTTTCATTACCAGACAAAATTAAAAAATAGATAAAAAGTTTAAGGGAAAGGATTGAGAGAAATTCTCACAAAAAAAAGCCCACCAAAAAAGGCAGGCTAAAATATATGTTGGATGAATTGTTATAAATATTCTACTCCATGATAATAATCTTTTTCAGAATTTTTTTCAAAATGTCTGTGAAAGTCGTTGTAATAATCATGATATTCTTTTTCTTTCCTATTCAAAAAACTTTTAATTTTTAAGATTCCCAATACGGCCAAAAAACCTACACTTGCCGCAATAACGATTCCAGTTTCTTTTTTCATAAAAATTCTTTTGATTTTTTAAATTATACAAATTTCATTCCTTACTCATTTTTTATAGTTTTAAAATTTGTTAATCTTTGAAACATCAGTATATTAAGACAATAAAATTGCTAATTTTGAAAAAAGAGTATAATGAAAATAAAAATTCTTGCAACCATTAGCGCTTGTTTAGTTATTTCCAATCACATCGCGCAAAACAAAGATTTTAAAAAAATGAAATATCCTGAAACCAAACAGATTGGACAAGTGGATGACTATTTCGGCGTAAAAGTTTCAGATCCTTATCGCTGGCTTGAAGATGACAGAGCAGAAGACACCAAAGAATGGGTAAAAAGAGAAGTTGCTTTCACCAATGAATATTTAGCAAAAATTCCTTTCCGAGAACAAATAAAAAAACAACTTCGTGATATTTGGAATTACGAAAAAATAGGAGCACCATCTATAGAAGGTGATTACACTTATTTTTATAAAAATGATGGTTTGCAAGCGCAGTCCGTGCTTTACAGAACAGATAAAAAGGGAAAAACGGAAGTTTTCTTGGATCCCAATAAATTTTCTGAAAAGGGAACGACTTCTTTATCTGGAGTTTCTTTTAATAAAAAAGGAAATTTAGTGGCATATTCCATTTCCGAAGGAGGATCGGATTGGAACAAAATCATCATTATGGATGCTATTTCCAAGAAAATAATTGATGAACCTATTCTTTCAAAATTTTCAGGTGCTTCTTGGTCAGGAGATGATGGGTTTTATTATTCTGTTTATGATCAACCTAAAGAAGGAAGTCAGCTTTCAGGAATGACGGATTTGCACAAAGTGTATTTCCATAAATTAGGAACCCAACAAAAAGAGGATAAATTGGTTATTGGAAGCGAAAGTTTTAAACGAAGATATATGAATGTTGGGGTTTCTGAAGATGAACGTTTTGAAATTTTAAGTGCTGCCAATGCTACTAATGGAAATGAACTTTACATTCGAGAAGCAAATAAAAAATCAGATTTTATTTTAATTCAGGATGGATTCGATTATAATGTTGATTTTGTAGATTCAAAAGGGGATATGATCTATTTAATTACCGATAAAAATGCGCCCAATAAAAAACTGGTTAAATTCAACATTAAAAATCCAAAAATTTGGATCGATGTCATTCCTGAAACGGAAAATGTATTAAGTGTTTCAACTGGTGGAGGTTATATTTTTGCAAAATATATGAAAGACGCCGTTACTTCGGTAAAACAATTTAACTATGATGGAAAACTCATAAGAACCATTAATTTACCTGGAGTAGGAACAGCGGGAGGTTTCGGAAGTAAAGAACATGAAAAAGAAATGTATTTTTCTTTTACAAATTACATAACGCCTGGAACTATTTATAAATTCAATGCAGACAGCGGAAAATCTGAAATTTATCAAAAACCTAAAGTAAAATTTAACCCCGAAGATTACATTTCGGAACAGGTTTTTTATCACTCTAAAGACGGAACAAAAATTCCGATGATGATTAACTATAAAAAAGGAGTTAAACGGGACGGAAAAAATCCTACCATTTTATATTCTTATGGTGGTTTTAATGTGAGTTTGCCACCTGCTTTCTCGGTTGTGAATGCTATTTGGATGGAAAATGGAGGGATTTATGCGGTTCCAAATATTCGTGGTGGTGGAGAATATGGAAAGAAATGGCATGATGCCGGAACCAAGCAACAAAAGAAAAATGTTTTTGATGATTTCATTGCGGCCGGAGAATATTTGCAAAATAAAGGCTATACTTCGAAAGAGTTTATGGCAATTTCAGGTGGATCAAATGGAGGTTTGCTTGTAGGAGCAACCATGACCATACGTCCGGATTTAGCTAAAGTAGCGCTTCCAGCAGTTGGTGTGTTAGATATGTTGCGGTATAATAAATTCACAGCAGGTGCTGGTTGGAGTTACGATTATGGAACTGCAGAAGATTCTAAAGAAATGTTTGAATATTTAAAATCTTATTCACCGCTGCATAATGTTAAAAAAGGAGTTTGCTATCCTTCTACTATGATTACTACTGGAGATCATGATGACAGGGTTGTTCCTGCCCATTCTTTTAAATTTGGAGCAGAACTTCAGGAAAAACAAAGCTGTAATCAGCCCATTTTGTTAAGAATTGAAACTGATGGTGGACATGGAGCCGGAAGATCAACAGAACAATCTATTAATGAAAACACGGATAGAATGAGTTTTGCGCTCTACGAAATGGGAATTAGAAATTTAAAAAAATAATTCAAAAAAATAAATAAAAAACTCCGCTCATGAGGTTGATGCGGAGTTTTTTTATTTAAATTTTTCAATAAAAAAAGTCACCAGATATTTCTGATGACTTGCTCCTCCTGCTGGGCTCGAACCAGCGACCCTCTGATTAACAGTCAGATGCTCTAACCAACTGAGCTAAGGAGGAATG
>JAEZWE010000049.1 GCA_023420435.1 Bacteroidota bacterium | reverse complement strand
CCATCAACTTGGAAAAAAGTGGCAAAATTACAGATTACCCATAATTGGTCTTGTGCGTATGATCATGTTTTTGTTTACGCTTTAGATTCTAAAGACTATAATAAAATTATAGGACATATCAAAAATTTCACTTGGAATAAAAATGTAAAAGTGGAGATTGTTAGGTAATAGTTTTTACTTTTCTAAACTTCTTCAATTTTCATACTTGAAAATTTTCTAACATACTGCTTGTCAGTTCAAAATTAATTCTTACTTTTGCACCCTAAAATAAAAAGCATTTATGCCTACTATTCAACAATTAGTAAGAAAAGGAAGAGCCACACTTGCCAAGAAGAGCAAATCGGCTGCTCTTGATTCTTGTCCACAAAGACGCGGTGTATGTACGAGAGTATATACCACTACACCTAAGAAACCTAACTCTGCACTTAGAAAAGTTGCAAGGGTAAGACTTTCTAATGGTAAAGAAGTCAACGCTTATATCCCGGGCGAAGGACATAATCTTCAAGAACACTCGATAGTATTGGTGCGTGGCGGAAGGGTGAAAGACCTACCGGGAGTACGTTATCACATTGTTCGTGGAGCTTTGGATACTGCAGGAGTAAACGGAAGAACTCAAAGAAGATCTAAGTATGGAGCTAAGAGACCAAAACCAGGTCAAGCTGCAGCTGCACCAGCAAAAGGTAAGAAAAAATAATCATTAAATAAGGTACAGAAACAATGAGAAAGACGAAAGCGAAAAAAAGACCGTTGTTACCAGATCCGAAATTTAATGATCAATTGGTAACAAGATTTGTAAATAATTTGATGCTAGATGGTAAAAAATCTATCGCATTTAAAATTTTCTATGATGCATTAGATGTTGTAGAAAACAAAAAAGGAGATAACGAAAAAACTTCTTTAGAAATTTGGAAAGATGCATTAACTAATGTTATGCCTCACGTTGAGGTGCGCTCCAGAAGAATTGGGGGAGCTAACTTCCAAATTCCTATGCCAATCAGAGCTGATAGAAAGATTTCTATGGCGATGAAGTGGTTAATCAAGTATTCGAAAGCTAGAAATGATAAGTCAATGGCTCTTAAATTAGCTGCTGAAATTATCGCTGCTTCAAAAGAAGAAGGTGCTGCTTTCAAGAAAAAATCAGATACTCACAAAATGGCGGAAGCTAACAAAGCTTTCTCTCACTTTAAATTCTAATCTGAAATGGGAAGAGATCTTAAATATACAAGAAATATCGGTATTGCTGCGCACATTGATGCCGGTAAAACTACCACTACAGAAAGAATTTTATTCTATACAGGTAAAACTCACAAAATTGGTGAGGTTCATGAAGGTGCATCAACAATGGACTGGATGGAGCAAGAAGCAGAAAGAGGTATTACAATTACTTCTGCTGCAACTACTTGTAAATGGAATTTCCCAACAGATCAAGGTAAAACTTTACCAGAATCTAAAGAATATCACTTTAATATCATCGATACACCGGGACACGTTGACTTCACCGTTGAAGTAAACCGATCTTTAAGAGTATTGGATGGTTTGGTTTTCTTATTCTCAGCAGTAGACGGTGTAGAGCCTCAGTCTGAAACCAACTGGAGATTGGCTGACAACTACAAAGTTGCTAGAATGGGATTCGTAAACAAAATGGACAGACAAGGTGCCGATTTCTTAAATGTTGTAAAACAAGTTAAAGAAATGTTAGGATCTAATGCAGTTCCAATCGTTTTACCAATCGGTGCTGAAGAAGACTTCAAAGGTGTTGTCGACTTGATCAAAAACAGAGCAATCATTTGGGACGAAGCAGGACAAGGTGCTACTTTTGAAGTTGTTCCAATTCCTGAAGGTATGAAAGACGAAGTTCTTGAGTACAGAGAAAAATTAGTAGAAGCTGTTTCTGAATATGACGAAACTTTGATGGAAAAATTCTTCGAAGATCCGGATTCAATTACAGAAGAAGAAATCAATGCTGCATTGAGAGCTGCAACTATCGATCTTTCTATTATCCCAATGACTTGTGGTTCTTCATTTAAGAACAAAGGTGTACAGTTTATGCTTGATGCTGTTTGTAAATATCTTCCTTCTCCAATGGATAAAGACGATATTAAAGGGACTGATCCAAGAACTGACGCTGAAATTACGAGAAAACCAGACGTAAACGATCCTTTCGCTGCGTTAGCATTCAAAATTGCTACTGACCCATTCGTAGGTCGTTTAGCATTCTTCAGAGCTTATTCAGGAAGATTAGATGCTGGTTCTTATGTATTGAACACAAGATCTGGAAATAAAGAAAGAATTTCCAGAATCTATCAGATGCACGCTAATAAGCAAAATCCAGTAGAATATATTGAAGCTGGTGATATTGGTGCTGCTGTAGGTTTTAAAGATATTAAAACAGGTGATACTTTATCAGATGAAAAGAACCCAATCGTTCTTGAATCTATGGTCTTCCCAGATCCGGTAATTGGTATCGCTGTTGAACCTAAAACTAAAGCTGACCAAGATAAAATGGGTAATGCTTTAGCTAAATTAGCTGAAGAAGATCCAACTTTCACAGTGAAAACTGATGAAGCTTCTGGACAAACAATCATCTCAGGTATGGGTGAACTACACTTAGACATCATCGTAGACCGTATGAGAAGAGAGTTCAAGGTGGAAGTAAACCAAGGACAACCTCAGGTAGAGTACAAAGAAGCTCTTACTGCAACTGCAAATCACAGAGAAGTTTATAAAAAACAATCTGGAGGTCGTGGTAAATTTGCTGATATCGTGTTTACCATCGGTCCAGCTGATGAAGGAAAAACGGGTCTTGAATTTATTAATGAAATTAAAGGTGGTAACATTCCAAAAGAATTTATTCCTTCAGTAGAAAAAGGTTTCAAAGAATCTATGAAAAATGGACCTTTGGCTGGTTTCGAAGTTGAAGCTATGAAAGTAACTCTAAAAGATGGTTCATTCCACGCAGTTGACTCTGACCAATTGTCCTTCGAATTGGCTGCTAAAATGGGATTCAAAGAATCTGGAAGAGCTGCAAAAGCGGTTATTATGGAACCAATTATGAAATTGGAAGTAGTAACTCCGGAAGAATATATGGGAGATATCGTAGGTGACCTTAACAGAAGAAGAGGTACTGTAAACGGTATGGACGACAGAAACAACGCTAAAGTAATTAAAGCTTTCGTTCCGCTTTCTGAAATGTTTGGATATGTAACTTCACTTAGAACATTATCTTCAGGTAGAGCAACTTCTTCAATGGAATTTGAAAAATATGAAGCAGCTCCTACAAATATCGCTGAAGATGTAATCGCTAAGGCTAAAGGTTAATTTTAAAAATTAGATTAAAATGTCACAAAGAATCAGAATAAAATTAAAATCTTACGATTACAATTTGGTAGATAAATCTGCTGAGAAAATCGTAAAAACGGTAAAAGCAACTGGTGCTGTTGTTAACGGACCAATTCCTTTGCCTACAAATAAGAGAATCTTCACCGTATTAAGATCTCCACACGTGAACAAGAAGGCAAGAGAACAGTTCCAGCTTTCTGCACACAAAAGATTGATGGACATCTACTCTTCATCTTCTAAAACGGTTGATGCTTTAATGAAATTAGAGCTTCCTTCAGGAGTTGACGTAGAAATTAAAGTGTGATGATGGAGCTGGAAGACGGAAGTCGAAAGATGGAAGTGTGAAGGCGCTCATACATAAATTAATAATCCGTTCTCGAAAGAGAGCGGATTTTTTGTTTGCATTAATTCTAAATCTCACTTTAAACATGATTTTTGTCATGTAAAATTTGCATAGTTTTAGTTTGGTGTCACTAACCTTAAATTTTACAATATGAAACATTTACTATTATTTATCTTTTTTTGTTCTTTCAGTTGGTATTATAGTCATACAATTACTATTACTGGAATGGATGAAAATAAAAAAATCCGAAGTTTTATTATCTGATAATACAAAAATTGATGTGTGGTTTGATTACAATACTTTTGATATTACAAGTAAGGAGTTTAAATTCAAGGAGAGAGAAATTTTTGCACAAACAAAAATTGGAGATTATGGGATTGATGAAATTAATTTAAATGGTAAATCTAAATTAAAATATAAATTTAAAAGAAAAGAAAACAAAGTTTTTGCTTTAGATTCAGAAAATAATATTGCTTTTGAAGCAAATTTAAAATTTAATACCGCAAATAAAAGTTTACTGGAAGGATTTGAAATTGTTAAAAAAAATTCGAATAGGACTTTGGTGGAATCTTGGATTGTTTTGGCAACATTAAACAAATTATATGAATCTCAGAAAAAAGTTGCATTAAGAATGATGTTAGAGTCAGCAGTATTTGGTGGAGCTGTAGGTGTAGTTCATGGCGTTACCAAATAATTTTTTCAAATCGAATACTAAAAATCTGCCCTTAAAAAGAGAATGTTTTTTTTCTTAAAGGCATAATCATTGCTGCAAAAAAATCATGAAAATGATCCAATTAAACGATGGAAATCAAATTCCAAGTATAGGATTTGGAACTTACAAAGCTGAAGAATCCGAAGGAATTGCAGCCGTAATGTCTGCCCTTCATCATGGATACCGACTTATTGACGGTGCAGCAAAATACGAAAATGAAGAAGCAGTAGGAAAAGCCATCAAAAAAAGCGAAATCCCAAGAGAAGAAATTTTCTTAACCACCAAAGTGTGGAGAGAAGAACTGGGTTATGAATCCACCAAAAAAGCTTTGGAAACTTCACTGCGAAAATTACAGATGGATGATGTGGACTTATACCTTATTCATTGGCCGGCAAATTCCAAAAATTATGAAAACTGGCAAGAAACCAATGCCGAAACTTGGCGCGCCATGGAAGATTTGCAAAAAGAAGGAAAAATAAAATCTATTGGAGTCAGCAATTTTTGGGAAGAACATTTGTTGGTATTATTAAAAACGGCCAACGTAAAACCCGCCATCAATCAAATAGAATTTCATCCCGGATATTGGCAGAAAGACCTCAAAAATTTTTGCGAAAAACAAGGAATTGTTTTGCAGGCTTGGTCTCCATTGGCAAGAGGAAGGGTTTTTAAAAATGAAATTTTAAATAATTTATCTCAAAAATATGGTAAATCAGTTTCCCAAATTTGTTTGCGTTGGATTTTACAGCATGAGGTAATTCCCATTCCGAAATCGACAACAGAAAAAAAAATAAAAGAAAATATCGATATTTTTGATTTTACTATATCCCAAGAAGATATAAAAATAATCAATGATCTTCCCGAAATGGGTTTCAGCGGCGAACTTCCAAACATTTGGCCGGAAAGACTGCCTTTAAAAGATTAAATACAAAATCCAGTCATTTTTTGTTGATTGGATTTTATATTTTTGAATTATGAATTTTCTGCTCCTTTATTTATCCTTACTCTCAATCGCCAGTTTTCTGTTTTTTGGAGTAGATAAATATAAAGCCAAAAAAAATAAGCCCCGAATTTCTGAAAATTTTTTACTTCTAATTATTTTATTGGGTGGAAGTTTAGGAGCAATAGCAGGAATGATTATTTTTCGGCACAAGATTTCTAAATCTTCATTCTTGATGAAAATTTTGGTAATTATTATTATTCACATTTTGCTTCTCTACTTTTTTTGAATTTTTTTAAAATGGTAGGATTTAATTAAAATTAAAAACAATGAAAAACAAAACAAACAATGGATTTTTTGAAAAATTCGCAAATTTGGCAACCAAATTTACCGGAAGTTCCTCAGCTTTTATAGGGGCGACTTTAATAGTGTTAATCTGGGCGTTTTCCGGACCTTTTTTCAAGTACTCCGAAACGTGGCAGCTTGTCATCAATACAGGCACAACTATCATTACTTTTTTGATGGTTTTTCTCATTCAGAAAGCGCAAAACAAGGACAGCAAAGCCATACAGATTAAATTAAACGAACTCATCGCAGCACACGAAAAAGCCAGTAACAGAATTGTTGATATTGAAGATCTTTCTGAAAAAGAACTCGACCAGCTGCACGTTTACTACGAAAAACTCGCGGATTTTGCAGAAGAGGATGAAGATATTCACACTTCGCATTCCATTGATGTGGCAAAACGCAATCAGGATTACAAATATCAGGCTTTCCAACAACGTCATGGAGATTGGCTTTCCAAACAAAACAAAACCCATTCATAAAGGATTTATTTTTGGATTTAATGATTTTTTAGAAATGAAATATTTTTGGATTTTTCTTTTGTTGCCTTTTTTTGCAAGTTCACAAACCCATCGTTTTGTTTACGAATATCAGTTTAAGCGCGATTCCACCGAAGCAGATTTGGAAAAAATGAATATGGTTTTAGACATCAACCCCGATGAAGCCAAATTTTACAGTTACGATTATGTGGAAACAGATTCGTTAAATAAAATTCGTGGAATTAGAAGGATGCTTTGGGACGATTCTCCTGCCATTATCCGGAAATTAGGAAGCTATAAAAACCAAAGTTATATCCTTATCGACAATCTTTTTTATTTTGAAACCGAAGATATAATGAATTGGAAACTTTCCGAAGAAACCAAAAATTCCGCAGGTTATCATTTACAAAAAGCAACCACCCAATTTGGTGGAAGAATTTGGAACGCTTGGTTTGCCAAAGATTTGAACATCAACGAAGGACCTTATAAATTCAGAGGTTTGCCGGGACTTATTTTTGAAATTTCAGATTCACAGGAAAATTTTATTTTTAAATTGGTGAAAAGTTATCAGCTCAACCAAACATTTAACACCCGTGAATTGGTGGAGAATTTTGCCGGAATGCAGCCCGTTAAGATTTCCGACAAAACCTACCAAAAACTAATATTGGATTCTTACGGAAACCCCATAAAAGAAATTATGGAATCCTTCAAAGAAAACAAAAATCCGGACAACACTTTTTATGTCAATGGAATCCAAATTAAAAGTGCAGATCAGTTTAAAGAACTCAAGGAAATGAGGCAATTACAAATGCGCAAATACAATAATCCTATTGAACGCAATAAAATCATTCATTATCCTTCAAAATAATTTTTTATCGCCCTACGAAATATCCGTAATACGAACAACTTCCCATCAAACTTTGCGCAACGGAAGTGTCGGAATACTCCTTTTTCAGCAAAGAAAAATAGGTTCGGAATTTTTGGTTTTTAGTAGCATCCAATTTTTCCTGAAAAGCATTTCGTTTTTCTTCCCATTTCGGATCGTTGTATTCCAAATGATTTTCCTGTTTTGCTTCCCATTGGTAGTATTTTCCTTGTTCCGCAGAAGCCATTTGGAAAAGGATTCTGGCTTTTTGTTCTTTATCAGAAGTTTGTTGCAACGCTTTGTTGTAAAAATTTAAAGCCACATCAAAATTATCCGGTTTCAAAGCGGTTTCCCAACTGTAATTTTTGTAGTAGAAAGTTGGTTTTTCAGGCGTTTCGTTGTAGAAACTGTTTTTTTGCCAACCGTAATTGTTAATGTCCATCGAAAAAACTTCACGGAAATACCCCAACATCGACGTATTGTACAACACATTTC
>JAEZWE010000071.1 GCA_023420435.1 Bacteroidota bacterium | reverse complement strand
GTATAGAATGGTTTTTCAACAATATTGTCCACAGAAACGTCTTCAACATCGAAATTTTTGTAATCTTCTAAACGAAGCAATTGTGCCAACGTAAATAAACTTCTGTCGGTATTGATTTCTGCGGTTTTTAAATTTTGGTTTTCTCTTGCTAAAGCGGCTTCTGCTTCTGCTAAAATCGTTTTGGCGGTTGTTCCAACTTCCGTTGTTATTTTGGCTCTATCATACTGTTTTTTTGCATTTTCAACCGCACTTTGCGAAATTTTTTCAATTTCTTTATTCAGTAAAATCTGCAAATATTGTTGTGCCACCTGTAGTGAAATGTCATTTTGGGTTTGCTCCAAATCAAAACCGGTAGCTTGTAAATCAAACTCTACTTTTCGGATGTTTTTTTCGATTTTTCCATAATTAAACAGCAACATATCTGCACTTACATTGGCGCTGTTCTGAAAATAATCGTTTCTGAAAGTTGCGCCGGAATAGCTGTCTCTGGATTGCCCAAAAGAAAAGTTATTATTAATATTACCATTCACTGATGGCAAATATTCTCTTTTTGCCACTTGAAGCTGGTTTTCTTGAATCTTTTGGTTGTTTTGCGTGGCCACTACTTGAAGATTATTGGCTATTGCATAGTTCACCGTTTCCTGAAGTGTCCATTTCTTCTGTGCGTTCATCATTACGAATGCGAAAAAAGGCAATGCCAAAAACAGCTTTTTCATTTTCAATAATTTTAAGAATTAGACGAACTTTTCAACATTTTGTTACAATTATACATGGGTAAACAAAATAAATGAATTCTTTTTTTGATTTTTGCATTATGAATTCAAAAGAATATCTGGAAGCTGTGGAATGGCTATTTGTACAAGCTCCCAATTATCAAATTGACGGAAAAAAAGCGTACAAACCCGGACTTCAAAATATTTCCAAACTTTGTGAATTTTTTGGAAATCCTCAGGAAAAAATAAAAACCATACACATCGGCGGAACCAACGGAAAAGGTTCTACAAGTAACATGCTGGCTTCAGTTTTACAGGAAGCGGGTTATAAAGTGGGGCTTTATAATTCCCCACATCTAATAGATTTTACGGAAAGAATAAAACTAAACGGACATAATGCAGATAAAGAATTTGTTTTCAATTTCATCCAAAAACTGAAAAATCTTCCACAAGAAATTCGTCCTTCTTTTTTTGAATTTACCACGGTTATGGCTTTTGAATATTTTTTTCAGCAAAATGTGGATGTTGCTATTATTGAAGTTGGACTTGGCGGAAGATTAGATTCCACCAATATTATTCAACCTTTGGTTTCAGCAATTACGAATGTAGATTTGGACCACATGAATATTTTAGGAAACACGGTTGAAGAAATTGCTATTGAAAAAGCCGGAATTGTAAAAAACGGAATTACAATTATATCTGGTGATGAAAAAGAATCTGTACAAAAAATAATTTCTGACAAAGCTTTAGAAAAAAAATCGAAATTTGTTGATGCAACTAAAATAAAAACAGATTTAAAATCTGATTTACAAGGAAATTATCAGCAAAAAAACATTCGTGTCGTTTTAGCGCTTATTGATGAACTTCAAAAGAAAAATTTTACTATTTCTGAAGAAAACATCAAAAACGGATTACTTCATGTTCACAAAAACACTGGTTTTATTGGTCGTTGGTTTATTTTTTCTGAAAATCCACTAACCATTTGTGATACCGCACACAATCATGCCGGATTAATTGAAGTTTTTGATCAATTAAACAAAATCAAAAAAAATAAGCATATCATCCTGGGGTTTGTAAAAGAGAAAAAAATTGAAGAAGTTTTAGAAATTTTACCCGCAAATTCAACCTATTATTTTGTAAAACCTTATCTAAACCGTGGTCGAGATCCTAAAGAATATGAGGATTTACTGAAAAAATCTAAAATTTCTTACCGAATTTTAGAAAATTTACAAGATGCTTATTCTACTGCTAAACAAGCCATTAAATCTGATGAAATGATTTTTATTGGCGGGAGTAATTTTATTGTTGGAGAATTTTTAGAAAAAAATTTGCAGGTTTAGAAAATCGTTGTATATTTGCCGAACCAAAATCAAGGGTTCTTAGCTCAGTTGGTTCAGAGCATCTGGTTTACACCCAGAGGGTCGGGGGTTCGAATCCCTCAGGACCCACTTGAAAAAGAAAATCTCTCAAAAATTTGAGAGATTTTTTTGTTTTTCAATTCTTAAAAATTTTTAAATTTTATCAATTATTTTTTGAATATCAATTTCGTGTAAACAAGCATAATCTCCGCGATAACATTCCTTATCTCCAAATACTGAACAAGGGCGGCAAGTTAAATCTTTAACCTGAACCACATCTTCTTCACTTTGTCCATAACCTAAAAATCCTGCAAATGGATGGGTTGATCCCCAAACCGAAACGCATCTGGTTCCAACTAAGCTGGCTAAATGCATATTGGCTGAATCCATAGAAATCATAGTTTTTAGTCCAGAAATCACCTGTAATTCTTCATTTAAAGACAGTTTCCCTGCAAGATTTTCAGAATTTGGAATTTGTTGCGCCCATTGATCTAATGTTGTTTTTTCTTCTTCTCCTCCTCCAAAAAAATAAATTTTATGGTTTTTAGAAAGAATTTTTGCTACTTCAAAAGATTTCTCCAACGGAAGCATTTTACCAGAATGCTGTGCAAATGGCGCAAAGCCTATTCCTTCTTTTTCTACGTTCGCCAAATTCAATTGATGGGAAAGATTTAGTGAAAAACCAATTTCTCTGAAAACATCAGCATATCTTTCAACAGTTCTTTTTAAAGGAATTTTCTCAATATTATTAACATCCGTAAGGTGGTCTTTTTCTAATTTTCCTTTATCAATTTTAAAAACTTGAAAACCTTTTACTGAAAAAATGGTGTTCAAAATTTTTGTTCGGATAACATCATGCAAATCGGCAACAAAATCTGGTTTATAAAGCGAAAGCAATTCTTTGGAAAGTTTTCTCATTCCCACAAAGCCTTTATAGTCATCTACTTTCACCGGATGAATTTTTAGGTTGGGAATTCCCGCAAATAGATCTTGATAAATATTCCGCGTTACCATAACAATTTCCACCTCTTTGTTTTGTTGTAAAAATTCACGAACTACAGGAACGATCATGGCGACATCGCCAAATGCAGAAAATCGATATGCAAGAATGGTTTTCACTTTTTTAACTGAAAAGCTACGGCGTAAAATTTAATTTGTTTTGTCATGGCCATCAATCCATTTGCTCTTGAAGGTGATAAAAACTCCTGTAAACCGATTTCTTCAATAAATTTAAAATCGGAATCTAAAATTTCCTGTGTTGGATGACCATTATAAATAGAAACCAATAAGGCTACAATTCCCTTTGGTAAAATTCCGTCTGAATCTGCATTAAAAAACAACTTCCCATCATGAAATTCAGCATCAATCCATACTTTTGATTGGCAGCCTTTTATTAAGTTTTCGTCTGTTTTTTTAGATTCAGGAAGTCCTTTTAATTCTTTTCCGAGATCAATGATGTACTCATATTTCTGTTCCCAATCTTCCAAAAAATCAAATTCATTAATAATTTCCTGCTGTTTTTCTTTAATTGTCATTTTGCAAAATTAATGAAAGTTTTCCTTAAGCACTTTCTCAAAAAGTTGTAAAATTTTAGGAGCTTCATTTTCCCAGCTAAGCTCATTAGCAGCAATATTTAATTTATCTCGATAAAAATTTTTTCCTTTTCTCAGAATATTTGAAATTTTTAATACCAATTCTTCTTCGGAGTGATTTTGTATCTTTTCTCCAACATTAAAATTTTCAACAATTTTTTTCATTTCCGGGAAATCGGAAGTTAACACCGGAATTCTTGCTTGAATATAATCCGAAATTTTATTGGGAAGAGAATAATAGTAACTTAACCCATTATTTTCTTCAATGCTAATTCCCACATCAGCTTTTGTAGTAAACTCTTTTAACTTTTGAGGAGATATGGCTCCAAAAAATTTTACTTTTTTATCTAAAACTAATTTTTTAGTTAGAAGCTGATATTCTTGTTCTTTTGGTCCTGATCCAAAAATCCAAAGTTCCGCATTATCAATCTTTTTCAATGCCGGTATTAGTTTGTCTAAACCTCTGAAAGGATTAATCGTTCCCTGATAAATAATAATTTTTTTTGAACTCTCTTCTGCAATAAAATCTAAATTTTCCACTCTTTCAGGGAAATTTTGAACAACAATTGGTTTTTCAACTCCATATTTTTCAGCAAACCAAATTGAATAACTTTCACTCGCTGTTATAAAATATTTTATTTTGGGTAAAATACTTTTTTCAAGAATTCGCCATATTTTTTGGGTAAATCTTCCTTTTAAAGAAGGCATTTCTGTGAATATTTCGTGGCTGTCGAAAATCAAAGGAATATTTTTCTTTTTCGATACTAAATAATTTGGCAAAAGCGTATCCAAATCATTGGCATAAAGAATCGTTTTGTTATCAACTCTTTTCAAAAGCTCATTGTAAAGTTTCAAGTTAAATTCAGGATAGCCCAATTTTAAATTTTGGGATTTTAAAAGAATTCTGAAATAGGGAT
>JAEZWE010000046.1 GCA_023420435.1 Bacteroidota bacterium | reverse complement strand
CGATTATTCTAATTACGTATATCGTTTAGGAAACGTTACTTTGATTGAGTCAACCATAAATCAAGCAGTCAATAATTTCAATGATTTGAGTAGCGATTGGTTTGAAAAGAAACAAAATGAGTATAAAAATTCTGGAATTATTTCTACTCAACTTCTTGATGATGAATTTCAGATCGGTGCAAACACTGCTCTAAATAGATTTAAAAATGATTACGATTTTGAATTTAAAAAATGGGATAAAGAATCTATTAATCAAAGACAAGAGAAATTACTAAATTTAGTTTTTGAAACTTGGAAGTTTAATAATAAGCCTATAAATCTTAATGACAAGTCAAACTAACGAACTCGCACTCGAATGCGCTATAGAAAAAGCGCTCTGTGGTATTTCGACCGAAGATATAAAAAACGGAGTTGTTGCAGAGCCTGCGACAGCTTATGCAAGTAATGGTTATTGTATTGGACAGGCATCAGATTACAACGCAAGATATGCCTTGGATGAGATGCGCTTTTGGGATTTTCTGGAAAACACCCAAAAAGATGAACTCGAAAAACTAAAACGCCAAAGCGACTGGAAAATAAAAGTACTCGACCGCTATGATAAATTAGTAAAGAAATACGGTATCCTTAGATTGTTGCGCAAAGGTTTGGCGGTAGATGATGCGCATTTTACCTTGTTTTATGTGGCACCATTGCAAAACAGCAGTCAGCAAATCAAAGAAAATTTTGAGAAGAACCAGTTCAGTGTGACAAGACAGTTGCGGTATTCAGTTTCTAATCCTTTGGAAGAGATCGATATGGTAATTTTCATCAATGGAATTCCTATTGCCACCATCGAACTTAAAAATCATTGGACAGGACAGAATGCGAAAGTTCATGGTATTAATCAGTATAAGTTTAAACGAGATATTACGCAACCACTATTAAATTTTGGAAGATGTATTGTACATTTTGCAGTAGATACCGACGAAATTTATATGACCACCAAACTGGATGGCGTTAAGACTTTCTTTCTGCCTTTTAACTTGGGAGATAACTATGGTAAAGGCAACCCAACCAATCCGTTTGGACATAAGACCGCTTATTTCTGGCAGGATATTTTGAAGCGGGACAGTATTGCCAATATCATTCAGCATTTTGTACGTTTTGATGGGGGAGAAAAAGATACTTTGAGCAAGAAGACTTTGTTTTTTCCTCGTTATCATCAGCTAGATGTAGTTCGTAGATTGCTGAAAGACACAGCACAAAACGGAGCAGGAAAAACCTATCTCATTCAACACAGTGCGGGTTCGGGTAAATCCAACTCCATCACCTGGTTGGCATATCAACTCATTGAGGCTTATCCGGAAAATGACACGGTTGCAGGTGTAAAATCGGTGAACCAGCCTTTATTTGATTCAGTAATTGTCGTGACCGACCGTAGATTGTTGGATAAACAATTGCGAGATAATATTAAAGAGTTTTCTGAAGTTAAAAACATTGTCGCTCCAGCGTATAAGTCTTCTGATTTAAAATCTGCTTTAGATTATGGGAAAAGAATTATCATTACCACGATTCAGAAATTTCCGTTTATCATTGATGGCATTGCTGATATGAGTGGAAAACAGTTTGCCGTGATTATTGACGAAGCGCACAGTTCGCAATCGGGAACTAGTGCCGACAAATTAAATGAAGCCATTGGCAATACAGGTGAAGACAATGATAATGCAGATTATCAGGATATGTTATTGCAGGCGATGCAAGCCAGAAAAATGACGCAAAATGCTTCTTATTTTGCTTTTACAGCTACGCCTAAAAATGTTACTTTAGAAAAATTTGGTGTCAAGCAGGAAGATGGATCGTTTAAGCCTTTTCATTTGTACTCAATGAAACAGGCGATTGAAGAAGGGTTTATTCTGGATGTATTGGCAAATTATACGACTTACAAAAGTTATTATGAGCTGGAAAAATCTATAGAAGACAATCCTTTGTTTGACACATCCAAAGCACAGAAAAAACTGAAAGCGTATGTAGAAAAGCACCAACAGACCATTGGTACCAAAGCCGAAATTATGTTGGATCATTTTACCAGTGCTGTAGTCAACCAGAAAAAGCTCAACGGTAAAGCCAAAGCCATGGTTGTAACACAGAGTATCGAATCTGCTATCCGCTACTATCAGGCTTTGAATCAGCTATTGGCTAAGCGAGGAAATCCCTTTAAAATTGTGATTGCCTTTTCTGGCGAAAAAGAAATTGGTGGCATTAAATACACCGAAGCGCAAATGAATGGTTTTTCGGAAAGTGAAACCAAAGATAAATTTGACGAAGACGAATACAGAATGCTGGTAGTGGCAAACAAATACTTGACAGGATTTGACCAGCCAAAACTTTCGGCAATGTATGTAGATAAAAAACTGCAAGGTGTACTGGCAGTACAAACTTTGTCGAGACTCAATCGCTCTGCTAATAAATTGAATAAAAAAACAGAAGATTTGTTCGTCTTAGATTTCTTTAATACTATTGAAGATATTCAAAAATCTTTTGATCCATTTTATACAGCAACCAGCCTTAGTGGTGCAACCGATATTAATGTACTACACGAGTTGAAAGACAGTCTGGACGATTCTGGAATTTATGAACAGTCGGAAGTTGATGATTTTAATGAAAAATACTTTAAAGGTACAGATGCACAATTGTTAAGTCCGATTATTGATGTTTCTGCCAAAAGGTTTGCAGATGAACTGGATTTGGATGACAAACAAAAAGCAGATTATAAAATTAAGGCAAAGCAGTTTGTAAAGATTTATGGACAGGTTGCAGCAATTTTACCTTATGAAATATTGGCTTGGGAAAAGCTTTTTTGGTTTCTGAAGTTCCTCATTCCAAAATTAAAAATCGATGATAAAGATGATGATTTATTGGATAAACTTTTAGAATCAGTAGATTTATCAACTTACGGTCTGGAAAGAGTAAAATTAAATACTTCCATTTCGCTTGATGATGCTGAATCTGTTGTGGATCCTCAAAACCCAAATGTTCGTGGCGCGCACGGCGAAGAAGAAAAGGATGAATTGGAAGCTATCATTAACGGATTTAATGAGCGATGGTTTCAAGGGTGGGAAGGTACTGAAGAGGACAAGAGAATAAAAGTTTTAAGTTTTGGAAAGGCAATTGTTGAACATGGGGATTTTAAAATAAAATATCAGGCTAATAGCGATGAACAAAATCGAAAATTGGCATTTAAGAAAATTTATGATGAAATGTTTATTCAAATGCGAAAAAACGACATTGACTTCTACAAGACAATTGCTCAAGACTCAATGAAAAATGATGCTTTCATGAATTTATTGGAACAAGTCATCCATTCTAAGTACTTGTAGGGAATTTTTAATATAATGAAGCAAGTGATTAATATGAGGTAATAAAATTATAATCTATGTGTAAAATCTCTCAATGCTTACGGCTATGTATCTTTCATTAGGGAAAAAACGAAAATCTTAATAGGTAGTGGGTTTTGTACAGTGATAAAAAGATTGATACAATGATTGTTTTTTTGCGTTTGTACATAACACATTATAGAAATAACACATTTTTATTAGGAATTCTCTATAGGAAGTTTTTCAAACATGTACTCTAAGTGCCGAAAGTAATCATCCCAATAACCCTTCCTTCTTCCATCCCAAATCCCTATCTTTACGGCAAATTTTAGAAAATGATCGATTGGAAAACCGCCAAAGAATACGAAGATATTACGTATAAAAAATGTAACGGCGTGGCAAGAATTGCCTTTAACAGACCGGAAATCAGAAACGCTTTCCGCCCGAAAACCACTTCCGAATTGTACGACGCTTTTTATGACGCTTATGAAGATGCTTCTATTGGCGTTGTTTTATTGAGCGGTGAAGGTCCAAGTCCGAAAGACGGAGGTTGGGCTTTTTGCAGTGGCGGCGACCAAAAAGCAAGAGGACATCAAGGTTATGTAGGGGAAGACGGAAGACATCGATTAAATATTTTAGAAGTTCAGCGACTCATCCGTTTTATGCCAAAAGTGGTGATTGCGGTGGTTCCGGGTTGGGCTGTAGGAGGTGGACATTCGCTTCATGTGGTTTGTGATCTTACTTTAGCGAGCGAAGAACACGCCATTTTCAAACAAACCGACGCAGATGTTACCAGTTTCGACGGCGGTTACGGTTCTGCCTATTTGGCAAAAATGGTCGGACAGAAAAAAGCCAGAGAAATTTTCTTTTTGGGAAGAAATTATTCGGCGCAGGAAGCTTTTGAAATGGGAATGGTAAACAAAGTAGTTCCTCATGCTGACTTGGAAGATACCGCTTACGAATGGGCGCAGGAAATTTTGGCAAAATCGCCAATGTCCATCAGAATGCTGAAATTTGCGATGAATCTTACCGACGATGGAATGGTGGGACAACAAGTTTTCGCCGGTGAAGCCACAAGATTGGCGTATATGACGGACGAAGCCAAAGAAGGTCGAAACGCATTTTTAGAAAAAAGAAAACCCGATTTCGGCGAAGATCAGTGGATTTCTTAGAATTTTAATTTCAAACCTGCCAAGTTTCAGAATTTTGACAGGTTTTTTTATGTAAGAAATATGCAGGAAGAATTTCAAAATAATCCAATCGAAAACTTAGATTTACCCACTTTTGAAAATGTAGAATTAACGCCCGTTTCCAAAAAATATTTGAAAGTGGTGATGCTCAACTGTTCAATTGCATCCATATTTTTGTTGATGGCATCCGGAATTTCTTATTATTTTCTGAATGAATTTTGGGCGTATTCCTGGTTCATTTTAGTTTTGGTTGCATGCTTTATCTTTTGGATTTTCATTCAAAATTATTTTGGTTTTTTTCAACGGAAATATGCCATTCGGGAAAAAGATATCATCTATCATTTTGGGTTGTTGCAACGCAATATGCTCATCATTCCATTCAACCGGATTCAGCATGTTGCGCTTGCTGAAGGTTGGTTTTCAAGAATTTTGGGTTTGAAATCGCTTTCGGTTTTCACGGCAGGTTCTTCGGATTTAACGATTAACGGACTTCCCAAACAAGTGGCAGAAAATTTCAACCAGTTGATTTTAGATAAAATCAAAGAAGAAGATTTGCAGGAAGAATTTTTTGAAAATATAGTCGAAGAAATCTCGGAAGAAATGCCAACAGAAGAAATTCAGCAAAATAAAAGGGATGGAGAATAACGCTTTTTCCTCTCCACAACGACAATCGAAAACAGGAATTGTTCTTTTGACGCTGGTTAATATTGGAAAATTTATACGAACGATAGGAATTTTTTTAATCATCGCCTTTTTTCGGAAAAACAATATGTTCAGCTTTCCGTTTCTTTTAGGAACTGTTCTTATTTTTACTTTGGTGGCGGTTTATACCTTGTTAGATTATTGGAGTTTCTCCTACTTCATCGATACCAAAAACGACAAATTCGTCATCAAGAAAGGAATCATCAACAAGAAAGAAATCGGGATTGAAAAATCAAAAATTCAGGAAGTTAATATCAACCAACCTTTTATTCACCGGTTATTGAATGTGTATGAACTGGAAATTGACAGTCCAGGAAGTGATAAGAAAGAAGTGAAAGTAAACGCCATTTCTTATCAAAATGCGTTGGACATTAAAAATTATTTATTAAACAATCAAACCGAAAAAGTTGAGCGTGTAAATGATGAAATTTTACAAGAAGATAATCAAAAAGATACATTAAAAATTTCATTAATTTCTTTATTCAAATACGGAATCACAGCGAATTATTTAAGGAGTTTCGCAGCTATTATTGGTTTTTTCTTTTACATTAGGCAACAAATTTCAGAGGTTTTAAAAGATTTAAAGTGGGAAGATTACCTTTTGCAACAAAATGATTTGGAAGAAAATCTTCAACAATCGGTGGCAGAAAATTTCTCTTTTTTTTACGCTTTCATTTTTGTTTTTGTAATCTTTTTGATAGGAATTTTGGTGAGTTTGGTCATGACGATTTTTAAATATTTCGGAATGAAAATCCATAAAAAAGAAAAACAACTTTCCTTAGAATACGGTTTCTTCAACACCAAAAATGCCATCATCGCCAAAGAAAAAGTTCAAATGATTACCGAAAATCAGAATTTTCTGCAGAAAAAATGGGACGTTTCTTATCTGAAATTCAGTCAGATTTCCAATGATGAAGACCATCATAAAGGCGAAAAAAATGGAATACCGGGCTGTAATTCACTGGAAAAGCAGAACTTAATTCATTTTATCTGGAAGAATTTAAAACCGTTTGAATTTTCCCTGAAACCCAACTTCCGCAGACTGATTTCAAGAAATATTATTTTTATCGTCATCCCAATAATAATCAGTATTTTTGCAAGAGAACTTTTAAGAAATTATTGGATTTGGATGTTGTTGTATGTGGTTTTGACAGAATTAATGATTATTTTTTCTTACCTCAATAACCGGATGTTTTATGATGGAAATTTCATTCAGGTAAAATCCGGAGTTTGGGACATTTCAAAAAAAACGATTGAAACCGAAAAAATCCAAGCCGTACAACTTTCGCAATACATTTGGCAACGAAAATCTGATTTGGGATCAGTGCATTTTTTCACGGCAGGAGGAGCAATTTCTTTCCGAACCGCGAGTTACGAAAAATTGAAAAAACTGGTCAATTTTTCTCTTTTCAAAGTAGAAAGTTCGAAGAAAAACTGGATGTAAACTAACCGTAAAAATGACGTCAGTTCGTGTAACGAAACGAAGGTAAGAGTATCGAGTACTTTTCTGAAAATTTCTCGATACGGTTTTTTCAAAACCTACTCGAAATGACGCTGTTTAAATAAAAAATATGATAGACTGGATCAAAGCTGCACGATTACGAACTTTACCGCTTTCCATCAGCGGAATTATCATGGGATCTTTCATTGCCAAATGGAGATTGGAGAAAAATGCAGAATTTTGGGATTGGAAGATTTTTGCGCTTGCGATTTTGGTGACTTTATTGTACCAAGTTCTTTCCAATTATGCCAACGATTACGGTGATGGTGTAAAAGGAACAGACCAGCTCCGCATCCATGAAGCAGAACAAAGAGCAGTAGCTTCCGGAAAAATTTCAGCCAAGCAAATGAAGAATGCGGTTATTTTATTTTCCGTTTTATCGCTTGCTGCAACAATACTTCTTTTGTATATTTCCTTTTTTCCAGATTTTATGAAAGAATTTTGGACTTTTGTCGGACTTGGGATTTTGTGTATTCTCGCCGCCATTGGTTATACTGTCGGGAAAAAACCTTACGGTTATCTTGGTTTGGGCGATTTGATGGTTTTTATTTTTTTTGGTTTGGTTTCGGTGTGTGGAAGTTATTTTCTTTTTACGAAGGAATTTCATTGGGATATTTTTCTTCCAGCCACTGCAGTCGGAATGATGAGCGCTGCTGTTCTTAACCTCAATAATATGCGTGATATTGAAACGGACAGAATTTCAGGAAAGAAATCTTTAGCCTTAAGAATAGGATTTAAAAATGCCATGATTTACGAAATGGTATTGTTGCAGTTGCCGTTAATTCTAATTTTAGTATTTTTGGGTTTGCAAGGATTTTTCCAAACAGGAAAATATTATCCGTTTATCGTGATGATTTTGCTTTTTCCGATGATGGGTTTAAGAAGGAAAATTCTCGCAACGAAAGAACCTAAAAATCTCGATCCTTTCCTAAAACAAGTAGGAATTTTAACACTAATGATGAGCATTTTACTTGCTTTCGGGTTGAATTATTTTGATTGAAAGTGGGAAGTTGGGTGTTTGAAGAGGGAAGAAAATGCCAATAAAATCTGCTATACTAAATTATTATGAAAATAAAATTCCTTGGACAGAACTGTTTCTTGTTCCAATACAAAGGTAAAAACATTTTAAGCGACCCTTTTTATAATTTTGGGAAAGACAAATCAGGATTTGAAATTTCTGCTCAAAAAATTGATTATGTTTTAATTACACACGCGCATCAAGATCACGTTGCCGATGTAGAAGAAGTTTTGAAAAACCATCCTCATGTAACCATTATTGCACAACCCGAAATTTGTGGGTATTACGAACATAAACATTCCGTTGATTTGAATATTGGTGGCAGTTTTATGATTGATGATTTGCAGATAACGATGGTAAATGCATCACACACCAGTTCTTTTGCAGACGGAACCTACGGCGGAATAGCAAGCGGATATATTTTAAGATTTGATGATCAAAATATTTATCTCGCAGGCGACACCGGAATTATTGCAGAAATGGAACTTTTCCCAAAAATTTATGGAGAAATTTCAGTGGCTATTCTTCCTGTAGGAGGTCATTACACGATGTGCGCTTCACAGGCCGGTTTTGCTGCATCCGAATTACTGAAAACCAAAAAAGTAATCGGTTGTCATTTCGATACGTTTCCTCCAATTGCGATAAATCACGAGGAAGCAGAATATTATTTTAAAGAAAAAAATATTGAACTCATCTTGCCAAAAGTGGGAGAGGAGTTGAATATTTAATTTAAAGATAAGAACATTTAGGAGGTGAAAAATTTTGAATTTTTTCAAAAGAAAATTCTTAAATGATAAAGTGTTACAAAAAATAATTTGTAGTTGAACTAAAATAGAAAGTAGTGATGAAGACAAAAAAAATTTGGAAAGAGTATCCTTTGGATTTTGAATTTGAAGGAACTTATCGAATTGAAATTTCTAATGAAGGCGATTTTAAAACCTACAATGCATTACATCCGGAAGGAAAAATTCTTAAAGGCAGTTTGCAAGGCGGTTTTCCGATTGTTCGTTCCCGGCTTTTCAAAAAAAGAAGTGAAGCGGATGAAAAAAAATTAGCAGAAATTCAAGGAAAAATTGATGAATTAAATTCAAAAATAAAAGATTTAAGGTTTTTGAAGGAAAACAAAGAAGAAAAAAAGAAATTACAGGAAGAAAGAGATGCGCTGATTCAGAAAAGAATGAAGCAAAATAAGCGGATCAACAAAAAAAGAAGTATCAGTTTAGGTATTTTGGTTCACAGAGCCGTAGCTGAATTATTTCTGGAAAAACCCGGAAAAGATCAAAAATTCATCATCCATAAAGATTTTGACAAATTGAACAATCATGTGGATAATTTGTGTTGGGCAAGTCAGGAAGAATTGAATGGTCGCTATATGCAACACCCAAAAAATGTTTTGTATAAATTCAAAAAGCAATTTCAGGAAGTAAAACCAAATACCAGCATGGGAAAACTGACGGAAAACGAAGTTTTGATTATCAAAAAAAGACTTAAAAAAGGGGATACTTTAAAAAAATTGGCACAACGTTTCAATGTTTCGGACATGCAAATCCACCGCATCAAGTCGGGAGAAAACTGGAGCCACATAAAACTGGTTGAAGATATCCTTGAAGAAAAAGAGAAATAAAAAATGGCAAGCTACCTAAATCACACCGCTACAACCGATTACCTTTGCTGCGTTCCCACCCTGGAGGATTCTCAGGAGCTGGTTGTTTAGGACTTGCCGGTGCAAAAATAAGGAAATAATTCAAAATTCAAAATACAAAAATTCAAATTTAGAAATTTTAAAATGTTCAAAAACGTTTATGTCATTGGTTTGATGATTTTTATCGCCATTATGATTGCCTTTTTTACCATCAATATTTTTTTTCGCGACGTCGATTATTACCGCAATTCTATCAAATTAAGTTCTTTTTTAGTTCCGTTTATTTGTGCTGTTGGTGCTTTTATTTCGGTGAGTTCTTACAGTAGATTCAAAAAATTCCTGAATTTCAGAGAGGCTTACGGAAGAGCTTTTGTTCCGATGTTTGTTGGCGGATTACTTTCAGTAATTTCTATTTTTTTTTATATTAATTATGTTGATAAAGACACTAAAGATCTACTAAATTATCAGTATATCGAAAGTTTCCGTACCGGTTTGGAAGACGAATACAGCCAGGCGAAAAAAATTATTAAACCGGATTCTCCAGAAATGGCAGATTTGGAAAAAAAATATGAGCAAGGGAAGGAACGTATAAAAATAAAAGAAGCCAAGAAAGAGGATATGTTTTCAGCGAAATATTTCGGGTATGTATTTGCAGGTTACTGTGCCTTCTTCTTAATATTATCTTTATTTTTTGGAAGTTTTTTCCGTACAAGAAACTCTGAATTGCAGTAGAAGTATTGCCCAATTTTCATTATTTTTGACATCGAATTTTTACAATTTTATAACATTGAATAACCTTAACCTTTCCAT
>JAEZWE010000029.1 GCA_023420435.1 Bacteroidota bacterium | reverse complement strand
CTACAGAAATATGCGGACGATGATTTTCTCCAGATTTTTTGTATTGATTTTTAAAACTCGTCATCCAAGCTCCGGCTCGTTTTCCTTTTCTCGGATGGTAATCTACATATAGTAAAGCCTTAAAATTTTCTTCCTTTAAATTAGTTTCGGTTTCAAAAATTTCGTAGGTTTTCACTTCAGGATGGTATTTTTCAATGTTATTTACTTCTTTAAAATGCAAACCAAAAAGCTTTTCTGCTAATACAAAAACCGCTTCCTGAACTTTTTCTAAAGGGAAATAAGGCTTCAGTTCTTCATCATCAATATCAAATTTTTGTTTGCGGAGTTTTTCAGCATAAAAAGTGTGATCCCAAGATTGCATTTCCTCAATTCCATCCGCTTTTGCGAGCGATTTTAATTCTTCAATTTCTTTTTCGGCGTAAGGTTTTGCTTTATCTAAAAGTTCATTCAAAAAATCAAAAACTTTGAGTGGAGATTGTGCCATTCGTTCTTCCAAAACAAATTCGGCGTAATTTTTATAGCCTAATAATTCCACTTTTTGTTGACGAAGATTAACGAGTTCTTTTACCAAATTTTGATTGTCAAATTCGCTATTATCGAACGATTTTTTACCGTTAGCTAACGCCAATTCTTTTCTCAATTCCCGACTTTCAGCGTAGGTCATTGCCGGAAGATAACTCGGATATTGCAGAGTGATTACATAGCCTTCGAGGTTTCTTTCCTTCGCATCTTCAGCATATTGTTCCAATATTGGTTCGGGAATTCCTCTCAGTTCTACTTTATTTTCAATATGTTTGAAATATTGATTGGTTGCTGCCAAAACATTTTGCCCAAATTGAAGTGATTTAATCGATAAATCCATATTGATTTTCTCCAATTTCTTTTTGTTTTCTTCGTTCAAAAGCGCGCCGCTTCTCACAAAACCTTTGTACGTTTCTTTCAACAGCATTTGTTGTTCTGCATTCAAATCATAGTTTTCTCGTTGATCGAAAACTTTTTTAATTCGATTAAATAATTTTTCATTTTGAGAAATTTTTGAAGAAAATTCGGTTAAAAGAGGCGATACTTCCTGTGCGATTTTTTGGATTTCATCATTGGTTTCCGCAGAATTGAGGTTGAAAAAAATATTAGAAACCACATCTAACTGTTCTCCAGAATAAGCCATGGCTTCAATAGTATTTGCAAAAGTGGGCTCGTCTTCATTGTTTGCAATCGCATCGATTTCATCTTCCGATTTTGAAATTAATTCTTTAAAAGCGGGAAAGAAATCTTCTTCTTTAATGTGTTCAAATGGTGCAGATTGATGTTTAGTTTGAAATGTTGAGGTAAGAATATTCGACATTGTAATTTTTGATTTTTGAATGATGAAATTTACAAAATTTGTTCCTTTAAGGAATTTGTGTCAAATTTGCTTGAAAAATTAATCACTGATAAAATGCATGAAACTTTACCATTTGCAATTGGACTTATTTTTTTGATTGTACTATTAGTCTTATTAGCAAAAAAAATAAAAGTTGCTTATCCTATTTTATTGGTTTTAGCTGGTGTTTTACTATGCTTAATTCCTGGAACTCCAAGAATAAGGGTAGAACCGGATATGATTTTTTTTATTTTCCTTCCGCCACTTTTGTATGAAGCAGCTTGGGCAATTTCCTTAAAACAACTGAAAAAGTGGTGGCGAATTATCGCCAGTTTTGCTTTTTTGGTGGTGTTTTTTACGGCAACTGTTGTTGCGCTTTGCTCCAATTATTTTATTCCCGGATTTTCAATCGCATTAGGATTTTTGTTGGGTGGAATTGTTTCTCCGCCGGATGCGGTTTCAGCAGGAGCGATTTTGAAATTTGTGAAAATTCCGAAATCCACATCCTCAATCTTAGAAGGCGAAAGTTTGCTGAATGATGCTTCATCATTAATCATCGTAAGGTTTGCTTTAGTTGCGGTGGGAACTGGACAGTTTTTTTTGGGAGAAGCTACACTTAGTTTTTTGTGGATGGCTATTGGAGGTGCCATTATTGGTTTGGTGATTGGTTGGTTGGTGGAAAGAATCAATAAAATTTTACCAACAAACGCACCTGCAGACATTGTACTTTCTTTACTCACGCCTTATCTCTTGTATTGGGTAGCAGAACTAGTTCATAGTTCCGGGGTTTTGGCGGTAGTTTTTGGTGGTTTATATATATCGAGCAAACGTTTCCATTTCATGAATGCTTCCAGCAGAATTGCGGGCTACAATGTTTGGGAAAGTTTTGTTTACGTGTTGAACGGTTTGGTTTTTATGTTGATTGGTTTGCAATTACCCGAAATTTTAGAAGGAATTGATAAGGAAGGAATTCCGTTTTGGACAGCGGTGAAATATGGAGTTTTAGTAACAGGAACTTTAATTTTAGTACGAATAATATCTTCTTATGTCGCGATGTTTTCTACATTAATTTTCAGAAGAAATGTAATGGGAAATAATTTCAGTTTCAGAAAATCTTGGAAAATGCCGGTAATTTTGGGCTGGACCGGAATGCGGGGTGTGGTTTCTTTGGCAGCAGCTTTGGCAATTCCAGAATTTTTGGAAAATGGACAGCCTTTTCCTTACCGAAATTTAATTTTGTTCATCACTTTTGTAGTTATTTTATTAACTTTAATTATTCAAGGTTTAACACTACCAACGATGATTCGCAAGATCGGATTTTTCGACAGTTTAGATGCTGACGAAGATGAAAGTCGACATCAACTAAAAAGAGAACTTTCCGAATTTTGCCTTAATTACGCAAAGAATAATTTTGTCGAAGAAATGAAAGACAATATAATCCTTCGTAGAACGGTAGAAAGCTGGGAAGAAAAACTCGCCAATCCCGAAAAACAAAGGATGACGGAAAAACAGAAAACCGCCTATCTAAAATTTTTGGAAATGCAGCGCAATTTCCTTATCGAAAAGAATGTAGAAGTAAATCTGAATGAAGACCTAATCCGAAATCAACAGCATTTAATTGATCTGGAGGAAGAAAGGGTAATTCATTCTTAAATTTTGAATCTTTAATTTAAATAATTTCTAACTTCTAACATTTATTTATAACTCCTAAAAAAAATAAACTATGAAAAAACTACTGTACATTTTGTTGGCAATTATCACCATCGTAATCATTGCGCTTTTCGTTGTGGATGAAAAATATCATTATGAAAAATCGATAATCATCAATTCCCCTGCAGAAAAAATTTACCAAAATATCAGTTCTACCACAGCATTTAATCAATGGAATCCTTGGCTGAAAATCGATCCGAATATGAAGTTAGAATACAGCGGAACGCAAGGTCAAATCGGAGATAAATATTGTTGGGACAGCAAAAATGATGATGCTGGAGTAGGTTGTCAGGAAATTACAGAACTGATTCCAAATAAAAAACAAAAAACAAGAATGGATTTTAAAAAACCTTTTGAAGGTACTTCCTATTCTGAAATTATTTTAACATCCGAAAACAACGGTACAAAAG
>JAEZWE010000159.1 GCA_023420435.1 Bacteroidota bacterium | reverse complement strand
CCTTTACAGAAAATCTTTGGGCGCTTTGTTCGCGTACGTTTCGCATAAAGTTCCTGAAATTTCTGATGAAGTTTACAAAATTGATGACGCAATGCGCGCCGGTTTTGGCTGGGAAAACGGTCCGTTTGAAATTTGGGATGCAGTTGGAGTTCAAAAGGGAATTGAACTGGCTAAAGATGCAGGCTACGAAGTTTCGGACTGGGTGAAAAACGTTGAAAGTTTCTATAAAGTGAATGAAAAAGGTCACAAAATTTTCTTCGATCAAACAAAAACCAATTATTCAGATATTCCGGGTCAGGAAGCGTTTATCATTCTTGACAATATCAGAAAAGATAAAACGCTTTGGAGCAATTCCGAATCTGCAATTCAGGATTTAGGCGACGGAATTATCAATTTTGAAATCCGCTCTAAAATGAATTCTCTTGGTGGTGGTGTTTTGGACGGATTGAACCGCGCCATCGACCTTGCAGAAAAAGAATACGACGGTTTAGTGATCGGAAATCAAGGGTCAAATTTCTCTGTTGGAGCGAATTTAGCGATGATTCTAATGATGGCGATTGATCAGGATTGGGATGATTTGAATATGGCAATTGCATACTTCCAAAAATCCATGATGAGAGTTCGTTATTCTTCAATTCCTGTTGTAGTTGCACCTTTCGGAATGACTTTAGGTGGTGGTTGCGAAATGACGATGCACGCAGACAGAGTTGTTGCAGCAGCGGAAACTTATATTGGATTGGTTGAAACAGGAGTTGGTGTAATTCCTGGTGGTGGCGGAACGAAAGAATTGACGTTAAGAACCTGCAAAGATTTTGCAAAAGACGACGTAAAAACCAACCGTCTTCGTGATGCCTTTATGAATATTGCGATGGGTAAAGTGGCGACTTCTGCTTACGAAGCCTACGATATGCACATTCTTGAACAACATAAAGATATCGTTGTAGTTGATAAAACCCGTCAGATTGCTGAAGCAAAAAAGGTAGCGAAACTTCTTGCAGAACAAGGTTACACGCAACCAATTGAGCAAAAAGTAACCGTTCTTGGTAAAGATGCATTGGGAATGTTCTACGTTGGAACCGACCAAATGTTAACTGGAAATTATATTTCTGAACACGACAAGAAAATCGCCGATAAATTGGCTTACGTAATGGCAGGAGGAAATCTTTCTGAACCGACTTCAGTTTCAGAACAATATTTATTGAATTTGGAAAGAGAAACTTTCCTTTCACTAACTGGAGAAAGAAAAACACTTGAACGTATTCAGTATATGCTTCAAAACGGTAAGCCTTTAAGAAACTAATAATTAAAAATTTTAGAAATGTCTAGACAAGCATATATAGTAAAAGGATACAGAACAGCAGTAGGAAAAGCTCCGAAAGGTTCCCTTCGCTTCACGCGTCCCGACGTAATGGCAGCAACTGTCATTGAAAAACTGATGGCAGAATTGCCACAACTCGACAAAAACAGAATCGACGATTTGATCGTTGGAAATGCAATGCCGGAAGCAGAACAAGGCTTGAACGTGGCGCGTTTAATTTCTTTGATGGGATTGAATACCGACAAAGTTCCTGGAGTTACCGTGAACAGATATTGTGCATCCGGTTCTGAAGCGATTGCCATTGCTTCTGCGAAAATTCAGGCAGGAATGGCAGATTGCATTATTGCAGGTGGAACTGAATCGATGAGTTACATTCCGATGGGCGGTTACAAGCCTGTTCCGGAATCGGATACTGCAAAATCTAACCCTGATTATTATTGGGGAATGGGCTACACTGCAGAAGCCGTGGCAAAAGAATTCAATATATCCCGTGAAGAGCAGGATGAATTCGCGTTTCAATCTCACGTAAAAGCGTTGAAAGCCCTGGAAGAAGGAAAATTCAAAAATCAAATCGTTCCAATTCCTGTAGAATATAATTACTTGGATGAAAATCAAAAAGTTCAGACTAAAAAATTTGATTTTGCGATGGATGAAGGTCCAAGAAAAGACACTTCCCTAGAAGGTTTGGCAAAATTGAAGCCTGTTTTCGCGGCAGGAGGTTCGGTTACAGCCGGAAATTCTTCTCAAATGTCCGATGGTGCTGCTTTCGTAGTGGTTATGTCGGAAGAAATGGTGAAAGAATTAGGTTTGGAACCAGAAGCAAGATTAGTGGCTTACGCAGCAGCCGGTTTGGAGCCTAGAATTATGGGAATGGGACCAATCTACGCAATTCCAAAAGCATTGAAACAGGCCGGTTTAGAATTGAAAGACATCGATTTAATTGAATTGAACGAGGCATTCGCTTCTCAATCCGTGGCAATTAAAAAAGAACTAGGACTAAATCCTGATATCTTAAATGTAAACGGTGGCGCAATCGCATTGGGACATCCATTGGGTTGTACAGGAACAAAATTGACCGTCCAATTATTAGACGAAATGAGAAAACGCGGTAACAAATACGGAATGGTTACCATGTGTGTTGGAACAGGGCAAGGAGCGGCCTCAATTTTCGAAGTACTTTAAAATTTAAATAATTAAACAATGAGCGATACAACAACAAAATCATTAGTAGGCGGAGATTTCTTGATTACGGAAACTCCTGCAAGTGACATTTTCACTTTAGAAAATTTGAACGAGGAGCAAAAAATGCTTCGTGATTCCATCAGAGAATTTATCGACAGAGAAGTAGTTCCGCACCACGAACGTTTCGAACATAAAGATTATGCATTGACTGAAGAATGTATGCGTAAATTGGGCGAAATGGGCGTTTTGGGAGTTGCCGTTCCAGAAGAATACGGTGGACTTGGAATGGGGTTCGTAACCACAATGTTGGCTTGCGACGTGGCTTCCGGAGCAAACGGTTCTTTGGCAACGGCTTATGGAGCACACACCGGAATCGGGACGCTTCCTATTCTACTTTACGGAACTGAAGAGCAAAAGAAAAAATATTTACCGGATTTAGCGGCAGGAACAAAATTCGGAGCCTATTGCTTAACTGAACCTGATGCAGGTTCCGATGCCAATTCAGGAAAAACAAAAGCAAGGCTTTCCGAAGACGGAAAACATTATATCATCAACGGTCAGAAAATGTGGATTTCTAATGCAGGTTTTGCAGACACTTTCACATTCTTCGCGAAAATTGATGACGATAAGAATATCACCGGTTTCGTTGTAAACAGAAGCGAACTTGAAAATCCTGAATCTTTGACTTTCGGAGAGGAAGAGCACAAATTAGGAATCCGTTCGTCTTCTACTCGTCAGGTTTTCTTCAACGATATGAAAGTTCCTGTTGAAAATCTTTTGGGTGAAAGAAACAACGGTTTCAAAATCGCTTTGAATGCTTTAAATGTTGGTAGAATTAAGCTTGCAGCTGCAAACTTAGATGGACAGAGAAGAATCACCAATCATTCAATTCAATATGCGAATGAAAGAAAACAGTTTGGTGTTTCTATTTCAACTTTTGGAGCAATCCGCAAAAAAATCGCAGAAATGGCTACCGGAATTTTCGTTTGTGAAGCCGGATCTTACAGAGCTGCAAAAGATGTTGAGGACAAAATTGAAGAATTGGTTGCGGGTGGAATGAACCACCAAGAAGCTGAATTAAAAGGTGTTGAAGAATTTGCAGTTGAAGCATCAATCTTAAAAGTTTTTGTTTCTGATTTAACACAAAAAACAGCAGACGAAGGAATTCAGGTTTACGGAGGAATGGGTTTCTCTGAAGATGCACCAATGGAAGCCGCGTGGAGAGATGCCAGAATCGGAAGAATCTACGAAGGAACCAACGAAATCAACCGACTTTTAGCGGTAGGAATGTTGATTAAAAGAGCGATGAAAGGTCAACTTGATTTACTTTCTCCAGCAATGGCAATTTCCAAAGAATTAATGACCATTCCGAGTTTTGAAGTCCCGGATTATTCTGCATTTATGTCAGAAGAAAAAGCTCTAATCGCCAACTTGAAAAAAGTTTTCTTGATGGTTTCTGGAGCGGCGCTTCAAAAATTCATGACCGAAATAGAAAAGCAACAGCATTTATTGCTCAACGCTTCCGAAATTTTGAACCAAATCTACATGGCAGAATCTGCTGTTTTAAGAGCAGAAAAATCATTTTCACCTGATTCTGTGGAAGCAGCAATGGCTCAGTTAAATCTTTACAAAGCCGTTGAAGCCATTATTTCCGCAGCAAAAGAAGGAATTGTTTCTTTCGCAGAAGGCGACGAACAAAGAATGATGCTTTCCGGATTGAGAAGATTTACAAAATACACCAATACACCAAATGTTGTGGCTTTAACAGAAAAAGTTGCAGCACATTTCGTGGAAAAAGGATCATATTAATTCATTTAATATGTGGTTTGTGAACGCTCCGGATTTTTTTTCGGAGCGTTTTTTTTGTAATTTTACTTAAAATAGAAAAATGAAAATCTTAACTTTTTCCTTTGTTTTAGCTTCATGTTTTGTTTTTTCTCAAGAAGCTGAAACTTCAATATTTCCGGATTTGAAGCAGGATTCCATTAAATTAAAAAAATTCAACACTGAAGATTTTAGAAAGATTCAGTTGGATCAAAAGTTGGCAAAAAACGACAGTACGATTTACCAAATTTTAGTGAAAAAACAGGAAAATTTAGAACTTTATTCAATCTTATGCAAAAAGCCTGAACTTGAAAAAATGATCCCAATTCCTAATAAAAATTTAGAAAAAAGACAAAAAATAAAAATCATGGATCCCAACGAAAAATCTGAGATAAATAAGTAAATAAAATGTTCCAAAATTTTGGAGCATTTTTTATTTTTGTTTGAAATTCAAATTAAAAATGATGAAGGAAAAACTATTGCACAAAGCCATAAAAATTGCTGACAAAGCTCATAAAAATCAAACCGATAAATACGATGCTCCTTACATTGGTCATGTAATGCGGGTTATGGATTATGGCAAAACATTGGATGAAAAAATAGTTGGTGTTTTGCATGACGTGGTAGAAGACTGTCCGGAATACGATTTTGAATTTTTAAAAAATGAAGGTTTCCCAGAGTATATTTTATTTGCTATAAAATGCCTCACCAAATTAACTCCCGAAGAAAATTATGAAGATTTTATAAAGCGAACCGAAAAGTCTCCTCTTTCCATTGCAGTAAAACTAAATGACCTTCGTGATAACATGGATTTGAGACGTTTTAACCGCCCAATCTCTGAAAAAGATTTGAAAAGGCTGAATAAATACATGAAAGCGTATCAATATCTAATCGAAAAATATTAAAAAAAAATCGGCAAAATTGCCGATTTTATATTTTAAAAAATTGAAAAAATTATTTTCCCTGAGCTTTTAGAGCATTTTCTTTAGCCTTATATTCTGCTACTTTAGCTTCGTTTTGGGTAGTAATATAAAGACCTTTCAATAAAGTTACGACTTCAATATTATTTGGATCTAGGTTGTGCCACTTTTCAGCATAAGGAATTGCATTGGCAAAACGGGTTCTTCTTTCTTCACGCATTTTGTTGTACAAATCTGTTTTTCCGGATTTTTTATTGGCTTCAATTTCTTTTATGGCGTTTTCATCGTCTCCCATCACCAAAAAAGTAAGGTTTTGATAAGCACTGATGTAATCCGGTTTTATTTCAATGGTTTTTTTGAAAGAATTTTCAGCATCCGCAGTTTGTTTTGCGCTATTTTGCATAACGCCCAAGTTGTACCAACTTTCAAAATCTTTTGGATTGGAAGCAACCTGCGCTTTCAAAACATCGATAAATTCTGAAGCTTTTCCTGATGCATAATAAGACATTCCTTTAATGTTCATTAAGGTAGGATCATTAGGAAATTTGGCTAAACCTTTATTCGTAATGTTGATAGATTCGTCGTAGCGCTTTAAATTATAAAGTGTTCTGGCATTCATCTGATAAAGCTCTTTTTCAACACTTTTGGATTTTTCAATATTAAAATCGCTGTAATCCGAAGCCGTGGTTTTTTTCAAAGTTTCCCAAGTCGACTTATCAAAAGCTTCTACAGCACCTGTTTTTTTATTTTTTGCGGTATAAGAAGTTTCAACACCTGTATAACCGGAATTGATTAAATCAGTATAAATTTCAGCAGTTTCATTGAGTTTTTCTGCATTGGAATAAGACAAAGCCGAATTCATCAACTGGGTTTTATCATCGGTTCCTGCCGCTTTATACAAGTAATAAGTTTCTTTAAATTTATCACCAGCTAAAGCATAATTCTTTGAATTATAAGCATCAATAGCAGCTTTACTTGCACCTTGAACCAACGGATTGACCAAAGCATTTAATTTAGCAGCTGTTGTTGGGGTATAATTTTCTTCTTTAAGACCAGAAATTCCTGAGGCATCTGCAGCATTTTTCCCAACAAAATAAACTTTATTTTTTGAAGCATCTTTTCCTGTATAAATTTTTGATTTTCCCAAATCGTTAATTTTTGCAAGATAAGAAGCACCTTCTAAAGCTTTTCCGGATTTTAATAAAGAAAATCCTTTTGCAAAATAATATTGTTCCAAAACTTCAGGTTCCAATAAGTAGGTTTTACCTCCCAAAGAATTTTCAGCTGCCGAAATTTGGGAATTAACACTGCTAACATCTCCAGATTCTGCTGCTTTAAAAGCCGCTTGAATTTCTTTTTTTTGTGCAAAAGCAAGAGTTGCAGAAACCATTGCCAAGCTTAAAAATATTTTTTTCATTGGTTTATGATGGGTTAAAATTATTCTTCTGGTGATTCTTCAGAATCATTTTCTTCTTCTATACGTTTGTTTTCTTTTTCTTCTTCTTTCTCGATTTTTTTAAGATAAGCTTCATCTCCGGTATTGCTCACTGCATTATCTCCGGTTTGTGGCGAATCTTTAAATACTACAACATCACTGGTCGTTGCATTTGGTAAATTTTCAGAATTTTCTTCCTCATTTGCTTCTTCTTCAACTTCTTTATCCATTTCCACTTTTGCAATGGCGGCGATTTCATCGTTATTTTTAAGGTTGATTACTTTTACACCTTGCGTATTTCTACCCATTACTCGCATCGCATCCATCCCCATTCTTATCGCAACTCCGGATTTGTTGATAATCATTAAACCATCTTCATCCGTTACGTTTTGAATGGCAATTAAATTTCCTGTTTTCTCGGTAATATTTAAAGTGATTACTCCTTTTCCGCCTCGGTTGGTAATTCGGTAATCTTCAACAGCTGTTCTTTTTCCGTACCCTCTTTCAGAAACCACCAAAACAGTTTCTTGCTCTACGTCATTCACAACAATCATTCCTATTACTTCATCACCATCTTCTAAGGTAATTCCACGAACACCGATGGAACCACGACCAACTTCACGAACTTTTTCCTCTTCAAAACGGATACATTTTCCATTTTTTGTAGCAATCATAATTTGGGAATTTCCATTTGTAAGGTATGCTCCCAAAAGTTGATCGTTATCACGGATTTCAATAGCATTAATCCCGTTTGTTCTTGGTCTTGAATACGCTTCCAAAGAAGTTTTCTTTACGGTTCCGTTTTTGGTAATCATCACGACTGACATTGCATTTACATACTCAACATCTTTCAAATCATTCGTTCTAATGTAGGCTTTAATTTTATCGTCTGGTTCAATATTAATTAAATTTTGAACCGCTCTTCCTTTTGCCGTTTTAGAACCTTCAGGAATTTCGAAAACTCTTAACCAATAACATTTTCCTTTTTCTGTAAAGAACAACATATACTGGTGATTGGTTGCGGAAACAATGTACTCCAAGAAATCTTCATCTCTTGTTGTTGCAGCTCTATTTCCTACACCTCCTCTAGATTGGATTTTATATTCCGAAAGTGAAGTTCTTTTGATGTAACCTGCATGAGAAATTGTTAAAACTACAGTTTCGTTCGGGATAAAATCTTCGATGGACATATCTCCACCTGCATAATCGATTTCTGTTCTTCTTTCGTCACCGTATTTTTCTTTTACTTCAAGAAGTTCGTCTTTGATGATTTGGTAACGTCTTGGTTCGTTGCTCAAGATATCTTCCAAATCTTTGATTAAAGCCATAATTTCTTCATACTCAGCACGAATTTTGTCGAGCTCCATTCCGGTAAGACGAGCCAATCTTAAATCCAAAATTGCTTGTGCTTGAATATCAGAAAGCTCGAATTCTTCCATCAAACCTTCTTTCGCTTCCTGTGGAGTTGCCGCTTTACGGATAATGGCAATTGCTTTGTCA
>JAEZWE010000004.1 GCA_023420435.1 Bacteroidota bacterium | reverse complement strand
CAATGGGTAAGTAAGCATGCAGAGAACCGTAGCGCGATCTCTTTAATCCCTTGCTACACAATTTTAACTGGCGACCAAGAGTTTGCTCTTGCTGCTTAATCCGAAGTTTAGTAAGATTAGCGCTTTTCCCGAAGTATAGTAAGGAAACAAGATGTCTCCCGGAAGTTACGTTCTACAACGTCCGATTCCGAGGCATAGAAAAAGTAGAAATAAGTTGATAAGCACTTCGATTATCGAACGAAAATATTAGAAGATAAGCGTAAAGTTGGCTGTTTGCTGTCTGCTTTTCGTCGAAAACCAATAGCAAAATAAGCATGTAGAAACCTTATGTATTGCTTGTTTGGACGAGGGTTCGAATCCCTCCAACTCCACAAAAAACTACCAAATCATTGGTAGTTTTTTTCGCTAGAAACCTAAACAATTCATAATCAACAATAAAAACATTTTTCACATTTATTAACAACTAATGTTCGCTAATTTTATTTAAAAGAAATGTAAAAAAATGTTAATTCATAAAGAATTTTATATATTTGCAGCTATTATCAACAATAAAAAAAAAATTACTATGTCAGACATTGCATCAAGAGTGAAAGCTATCATCGCTGATAAGCTTGACGTTGAAGAAACAGAAGTAACTCCAGAAGCTAGCTTCACTAACGATTTAGGAGCAGACTCTCTAGATACTGTTGAACTTATCATGGAATTCGAAAAAGAATTTAACATTCAAATTCCTGATGATCAAGCAGAAAAAATTACTACTGTAGGTCACGCTATCGCTTATATCGAAGAAGTAGTGAACAAATAATATTTCTGAACGAAAATTAATAATTTATGGAATTAAAAAGAGTAGTAGTAACCGGATTCGGTGCAATAACGCCAATTGGCAACAATGCAAAAGAATACTGGGAAAATCTTCTAAAAGGTGAGAGCGGTGCTGCTCCTATTACTCTTTTTGATGCCACAAACTTCAAAACGAAATTCGCTTGCGAGGTTAAAAATTTCGATCCATTAGCTCATTTTGACAAAAAAGAAGCAAAAAAAATGGATAGAAATACTCAACTTGGAATGGTGGCAGCACGAGAAGCTGTCGAAAATTCTGGAATTTTAAATAGTGAAGTAAACAAAAATCGTGTAGGTGTTATTTGGGGATCTGGAATTGGCGGTTTAGAAACTTTCGAAACAGAGGTTTTAGGATGGGCTAATACAGACATTCCTAGATTTAACCCTTTCTTTATTCCTAAAATGATTGCGGATATTACTCCAGGTCATATTTCCATGGAATATGGATTTCATGGACCAAACTATACAACCGTTTCTGCTTGTGCCTCTTCAGCAAATGCACTTATAGACTCCAAAATGTTGATTCAACTTGGAAAAGCAGATGTTATTGTTTGCGGAGGATCTGAAGCTGCAGTAACTGCAAGTGGTGTTGGTGGTTTTAATGCTATGATGGCACTTTCTACAAGAAACGACGATCCAAAAACTGCTTCAAGACCTTTTGATAAAGATCGCGATGGTTTTGTGTTAGGAGAAGGAGCTGGATGTATTGTTCTTGAAGAATATGAACATGCCAAAAAACGTGGAGCGACCATTTATGCAGAATTAAAAGGTGGTGGAATGAGTGCGGATGCGTATCACATGACAGCACCACATCCTGAAGGTTTAGGAGCTTTTCTTGTTATGAAAAATTGTTTGGAAGATGCCGGAATTTCAACAGACGAAGTAGATCATATCAATATGCATGGTACTTCTACTCCGCTTGGTGACATCGCCGAATCCAACGCAATTTCGAAATTATTGGGAGATCATGCCTACGATATTCAGATAAATTCTACAAAATCGATGACGGGGCATCTTTTAGGTGCGGCAGGTGTTATTGAAGCAATTGCAGCATTAGGAACTATAATTCATGGAAAAGTACCTCCAACCATCAATCATTTTACAGATGATGAGAATATTGACAGTCGTTTAAATTTCACTTTCAATAATGCGGTTGACAAAGAAGTTAATATTGCCATGAGCAATACTTTTGGATTTGGCGGACATAATGCTTGTGTTCTTTTTAAGAAAATTTAAAAAAATTTGAATGGAGTTAAAGAAATATTTTTCTAAATTCCTTATTCAAAGAAAGAAATTACTATCGGAAAAAGATTTTCTACTCAGTAAGGAAATCAGTAAAATTATTGGATATCAAATCCAAAATATAAATCTTTACCGTGAAGCATTTTCCCTGAAGACTTCTTCAAAAAATCCTGACAACAAAAACTACGAACGTTTAGAATTTTTGGGCGATTCTATTTTGGGATCTATTATTTCGTGCCATCTTTTTGCCACTTATCCAAATGCAAACGAAGGCTACCTAACGCAGATGAAATCCAAGATTGTTAACCGAAAAAATCTGAATAAATTAGGTGATGATCTACAACTCATCAAATTAATACAGAACGGAAATTCTTCCATACTTAGTGAAAATATATCAGGAAATCTTTTTGAAGCCTTAGTAGGTGCCATTTATCTTGATTTGGATTATACAATTTGTAAAAATGTAGTTCTGGAAAAATTGTTAACTCCTGAGGAAATCAACAAACTGGAAAGTAAAATTGTAAGCTATAAAAGCTTGTTGCTGGAATGGAGCCAAAGAAAAAAACTGAATATTAGGTACGAAACCTGTGAAGAAATCCAAGTAAATAAAGTAATGGTTTTCCGATCTGAAGTTTTTGTTGAAAATAAAAAAATTTCTAATGCTACCGAAAGTTCAAAAAAGAAAGCTGAAGAAAAAGCCGCACAGCGCGCTTTTTATGTTTTAAACAAAAAAGAAGATATCCTTGGAAATTCAAAAATTCATACTTGATGATTTTGAAGACGATGAAATTAGTATAGGATTACTTCGTCTTGCCAAACAAGTTCCCGATTTTGAGCTTTTCTTCAAAATAAACGCTATTAACAATTTTTGTTTCTCCAGAATTGAAGACCTTAAAATTGTTGGAGAATATTATGATTATTTTTTTTCCGTTTTTGAAGGTTATAGTGTGAACTCGAAATCATGTTTCCGATTCATATCCAATAAATCCTGGAAAAGTATTCAGAAAAAAGAAGTCACAGAATTATTCTCCAATGAACACAATATTAAATTATTTTTAGAAAATAACGCAGATATCGATTATATCATTAAAAGTTCGGACAAATTTGCTGATTTTTCACTAATTTTGCTCCCGGAAAATTTAACATTTTCTCTTCAGGAAATTACCATTACTTCCGATACCGAGCTCTATCAAACTATTCAGTATTATGAATAAATATTTAAAAAAAACAAAAATTATTGCCACCCTTGGTCCTGCCTCATCTTCTAAAGAAGTAATGACGGATTTAATAAAAGCAGGGGTAGATATTTTCAGAATAAATTTTTCTCATGCCGATTACGATTTGGTTCGTAGTAATGTACGCTTAATCAGAGAAATTAATGAAGAATTAGGAACATCCGTAGGAATTTTAGGAGATCTTCAAGGTCCAAAACTTCGTGTTGGTGTGGTAAAAGAAGGTTCCTATCTTAACCCGGGAGATGTTCTTACCTTTACCAACGAAAAGATTGAAGGAGATTCTCAACGTGTCTATATGACTTATCAAGAGTTTCCTAGAGATGTACAAGCTGGTGAAAGAATATTAATTGACGACGGAAAATTAGTTCTTCAAGTTATTGAAACTAATGAAATTGATACCGTAAGAGCTGTTACCATCCAAGGTGGACCATTAAGCTCTAAAAAAGGAGTAAATCTTCCCAATACCAACGTTTCGCTTCCTGCCCTTACAGAAAAAGATATTGAAGATGCCAATTTCATGCTCGATTTGGAGTTGGATTGGATTGCACTGTCATTTGTTCGTCATGCTCAAGATATTATCGATTTAAAAAATCTGATAGCAAAACATCCGACAAACAATAAAAAAACGCCTATTATTGCGAAAATTGAAAAACCGGAAGGCGTAAAAAATATCGATCAAATTTTATTGGAATGTGACGGATTAATGGTTGCACGTGGAGATTTAGGGGTTGAAGTTCCCATGGAAGAAGTTCCTGCCATTCAGAAAATTTTGGTTGAAAAGGCAAGAAATTATTCAAAACCAGTGATCATTGCTACCCAAATGATGGAAACGATGATTAACAGCCTTACACCAACCAGAGCTGAAGTAAACGATGTTGCGAATTCGGTGTTAGATGGCGCTGATGCGGTAATGCTTTCCGGTGAAACTTCTGTAGGAAGATATCCTGTGGATGTAGTAAAAAATATGGCGAAAATTGTGAAGAATATTGAAAGTACCAATTTCTACATTCAAAAAAATTCTCCGATTGAAAAAGAATTCAACTGTATTGACAGCCGTTTTATCACGAACAGAATTTGTTTGGCTGCGGTAAGAATTGCAAAATCCACCGATGTTGAAGCCATTATTACATTAACACATTCCGGTTATACTGCGTTTCAAATTTCGGCACACCGTCCCAATTCTCATATTATTATTTTTAGCTCCAATAAAAGAGTTACTACGATGTTGAATTTACTTTGGGGAGTTCGTGCTTATTTTTACGACGGAAATAAATCTACTGATGAAACCATTTTACAGGTAAACAAACTTACCAAAGAATTAGGCTTTGTTGAAGAAGGCGATTTCGTGATCAATCTGAATGCAACCCCTGCTGAAGAAAGTGGAAAAACCAATACATTGAGATTGACTACAATATAAAATAAAAAAGCTCCAAAATTTGGAGCTTTTTTTAGAAAATATTAGAATTCTCCAATAATACTTTTCTTAACTGTAAATTCATGTAAAGCATATGGAGAAAGTTCTACCCCATAACCGGAATTTTTTCTACCTCCGAAAGGCATCCTCCAATCTGAACGAAAAATTTGATTGATAGCCACACTTCCACTTTCCAAATTCTCGGCAAAAAACATCGCCTTTTTCTTGTCTTTTGTGTAAACGGCATTCGCAAGTCCAAACATCGAATCGTTAGCGATTTTTAGGGCATCATTATCATTTTTAGCTTTAAAAACCATTCCTAAAGGCCCAAAAAATTCTTCTGATAACATAGGGTTTTCATCATTCATCAAAAGTAATCCCGGTTCAAAAGCCATATTTCCCACTTTTACTAATGGAAGAATAATTTCTGCTCCACTTTTGATGGCTTTTTTGTACTGTTTTTCTAAATCAGAAGCCAAATCTTCACGAGCCATTAAGCTGAGTTTTGTCTTTTTATCCATTGGATTTCCAGGTTGAAATTTCTGATATTCCTGAATAAATTTTTTCAAAAATTCTTTAAAAATTTTCTGGTGAATAATGAATCTTTTCCCCGCTACACAAGTTTGACCGCAGTTTTGCAATCTTGCTAAAGCTCCATCTTTTGCTGCTGCATCCAGATCTGCATCTTCCAAAACGATAAAAGCATCACTGCCACCCAATTCCAGAACACATTTTTTTAAATTTTTACCCGCAGTTTCTGCAATTTTTCTTCCTGCAGCTTCACTTCCCGTTAAAGAAATACCTTTAACGATAGGATTTGCTATCAAACCCTCCACATCTTGATGACTGATTTTTAAATGCGTAAAAACACCTTTAGGAAACCCAGCTTCTTCAAATATTTTTTGCATAGCATCTCCACTTTCAGCACAAATTGAAGCATGTTTAAGAACAATTACATTTCCGGATAAAATGGCAGGAACAGCAAAACGCAAAGCTTGCCAAAAAGGAAAATTCCAGGGCATTACGCCCAAAATAACGCCTAAAGGTTCATGATGAATTTCAGAAATTTGATGTTCTGTTTTTACTTTTTCAGGTTTTAGAATATTTTCAGATTTTGCATAAAAACCAATCATTCCTGCGCATTTTTCAATCTCTGAAACCGACTGTGAAATGGGCTTATTCATTTCCTTCGTAATGATTTCTGCAAATTCTTGCTTTCTTTTCATTAGAATTTTGGAAAGCTGAGACAGTAATTTTTGTCTTTCATAAATTGAAGTTTTTTTCCATTCTAAAAATGTTTTTTGAGATTTTTCGAGTTTATTTTGAATCTTTTTTTCCATGGTATAAAATTAAAAAAAAGCACCCTCTTAAGAATGCTTTAATAATTTATATTTTAAAGAATTTTTATAGAATTACTATATCATAAACCATTCATTTACCAAAGAAGCCGCTAATCTTGCGGTTCTTTCCTGTATATCAAACTCTGGATTTACTTCTGCAACATCTAAGGCAACTAATTTTTCATTTTTCAAAATATGTCTAAAAAAATGCATAAAAGTGGCATCCGCAAAAATCCCATTATATGCTAAAGCGGAAACGCCCGGTGCAACAGAAACATTGAAAACATCCATACAAATTGTTAAATATAAGACGTCCACTTCTTGAGTAAGTTCATCAAATCGTTGATAAATAGAGGGTAAATTTTCAAAAAAAAGTTCGTCCGCCAAAAAATACTTCATCCCATATTGATGTGCGGTATCAAAAAGTTTTAATGTATTTGAGTTTCTTTGAATACCGATATGTAAAGAGTGAATTTTTCCTTCCTGTGCAATTTGCCAAAAACCCGTTCCAGAACTAGCTCCTACTCCAACTTCCGGTTCTCTGTTATCGAAATGGGCATCTATATTGATTATTCCAATTTTTTTATTTGGAAATGCCTTTCTAATTCCTGAATAATGTGCAAATGTAACTTCATGACCACCTCCTAAAACCACAGATTTCGCCCCTTTTTTTAAAATTTCAGAAACGGAAATTGCTAAATTTTCTTGCGCTAATTCCAAATTTTTGTTTTCGCAAAATATATTGCCAAAATCAAACAAATTAAAATCTGCATTTACTATTGGGAAATTGGACATATTTTTCCGAATAATATCAGGAGCATTTTTAGCTCCTGTTCTTCCTTTGTTTCTTCTAACCCCTTCATCCACAGCAAAACCCTGTAAAACGAAATCTTTCGTTGAAATATTTTCGAAATTACTTTCAACCTTTACTCTTTGAAAAATTCTATGATACATAGGTTTATCTCCATCAAATCTCCCATTCCAAATGCTTGAATCCATTTCTAAATTTTATTTCCGTTGATATAGACTTCTGAAACTTTCAGACTTCCCTGCTGATAAAGAATATTTTGAAAATTATCGGTTTCAAAAACTACAAAATCAGCTTTTTTGCCTTCAGCGATTATTCCTCGATCTTCCAAATTCAGTGCTTTAGCGGCTCTAAAAGTAATTCCTGCTAAAACTTCAGCAGTTGTCAATTTCTGAAAAGTCGCTAAAATACTGGCTTGTACAATCAAATTTCCCATAGGCGCAGAACCTGGATTCCAATCTGAAGCAATCGCTAAAATGGCACCTTTGTCCAAAAGTTTTCTTGCCGGAGTAAAAGGTTCTCCAAGTCCTAAACTGGCACCTGGAAGAGCTGTTGCTACAGTTTCCGAATTTGCTAAAAACGCAATATCTTCATCAGCAGTTGCTTCCAAATGATCAGCTGAAATTGCACTTACTTCTACCGCAATTCTTGAACTTCCAGCCGTAAATTGATCCGCATGAACGGTAATTTCAAATCCCAATTTTTTTGCAGCTAAGAGAAAATTTTTACTTTCTTCCGGTTGAAAGGCTGATTTTTCAATAAAAATATCGACTCTTGTGGCTAAATTTTCTTCTTTTACAATAGGTAAAATTTGAATTAGGATGTAATTCAAATAATCTTGGTTATCCCCTTCAAAATCTTTGGGTTTCAAATGAGCGGATAAACAGGTTGGAACCAACGTTGCTTCCGTTTTTTGCTGAGCTTTTTTAATGGTTCTCAACATTTTCAATTCCTCTTCTTTGTTTAATCCATATCCAGATTTTACTTCTATTGTCGTAATTCCTAAAGAAACTAAACTATTTATTCTTTCCAACAAACTTTCCAAAAGTTGTTCTTCAGATGCATTTCTTGTATGTTGAACCGAGGACCAAATTCCACCGCCAGATTGTGCAATTTCCAGATAGGTTTTACCTGCATTTCTCATTGCAAAATCGTTGGCTCTATTTCCTCCAAAGCAAATATGAGTGTGAGAATCTATAAAAGCTGGTAGAACAACCTTTGTTCCTGAAATTTCTTCAATTTCAAAAATTTCAGATTTTAAATTTTCAAAATTACCTACTTTTTGAATTTTATTTTCGTGAACCACGATTCCTCCATTTTCTATAATTTCCAGTTGATCGTCGGATAATTTACCACGCATGGATAAATTATTAAGCGTAATAATTTGTTTAAACGGTCCTATTAATTTCATCCAGCCAATTTACAAATTCGATTTCAGAAATTTGCCTAAAAATCTTACCTTTGAGGGAAACGAGACAAAAAATGCCGGACTTTTTACATCCAGATAAAGAAAATTATGATGATGAGGAACTTATACAGGAGGAAAAAATCCGTCCGCAAAGTTTCCAGGATTTTGCAGGACAAAGGAAAACACTTGATAATCTTGAAGTTTTTGTTGCGGCAGCAAAAAACCGTGGATCTGCCTTAGATCATGTTTTGCTTCATGGACCTCCTGGTTTGGGAAAAACTACTTTAGCCCATATTATTGCTAATGAATTGGGGGTAAATTGTAAAATAACTTCAGGTCCGGTTTTAGATAAACCCGGAAGTTTAGCAGGACTTTTAACCAATTTGGAAGAAAATGATGTTCTTTTTATAGATGAAATTCATCGTCTTTCTCCTATTGTTGAAGAATATTTGTATTCCGCCATGGAAGATTATAAAATCGATATCATGCTGGAAACAGGTCCCAATGCGAGAAGTGTGCAAATTGGTTTAAATCCTTTTACTTTAGTGGGAGCCACCACAAGAAGCGGAATGCTGACCAAACCCATGTTAGCAAGATTCGGAATTCAAAGCAGATTAGAATATTACACTGTTGAACTTTTAGGAATGATTATCGAAAGAAGTGCAAGAGTTTTAGGAGTGAAAATTTATGAGGATGCGGCTTTAGAAATTGCCACAAGAAGTAGAGGAACACCGAGAATTGCTAATGCATTGCTTCGCAGAGTTCGGGATTTTGCTGAGATTAAAGGAAACGGAGAAATTGAAATCAACATTACTCAATTTGCCCTAAATTCATTAAATGTTGATGAATTTGGATTGGATGATATGGATAATCGAATTATGCGAGTGATGATCGAAAATTTCAAAGGAAAACCTGTAGGAATTTCTGCTTTGGCAACTTCTATTGGTGAAAATCCTGAAACTTTAGAAGAAGTTTATGAACCGTTTTTGATTCAAGAAGGATTCATCATCAGAACTCCAAGAGGAAGAGAAGTTACTGAAAAAGCTTTTAAACATTTAGGAATAAACAAGCCCAAAAATCCTGGTGAACTTTTTTAAAATTTAAACAAATTACAATCAAAAAAATATGAAACTTTATCCTATACAATGCGGGAATTTTAAACTTGATGGCGGTGCTATGTTTGGTGTAGTACCAAAATCTTTATGGCAAAAAACGAATCCAGCAGATGCCAACAATTTAATCGAAATGGGAATGCGATCCCTATTAATTGAAGATGGTAAAAAACTGATTTTGGTAGATTGTGGATTGGGAAATAAACAAGATGATAAATTCTTTGGTCATTATTCCTTATTTGGCGATGATAATTTGGATAAAAATTTGAAAAAATATGGTTTTGTAAAAGAAGATATTACCGATGTTTTTCTAACCCATTTGCATTTCGATCATTGTGGTGGAGCTATTGAATGGAATGATGACAAAACCGCTTATAGACCCGCCTTTAAAAATGCGCATTTTTGGACCAACAAAAATCATTGGAAATGGGCAACAGAACCAAATCCACGAGAAAAAGCAAGTTTTTTAAAAGAGAACATCTTACCGATTGAAGAAAGTGGACAGCTCAACTTCATTCCTTTACCAAGCACCGGAAATTACGGATTTGCGCCAGATTTAAAAATGGATATCATTTTTGTGGACGGACATACCGAAAAACAAATGTTACCTGTGCTTCAATATCAGGAAAAAACCATTGTTTTTGCTGCAGATTTAATTCCTACTGCAGGACATGTTCCTTTGGTTTATGTGATGGGTTATGATACTCGTCCACTTTTGACCATGGAAGAAAAAGATAAATTTTTGAAACAGTGTGTGGATAACGAATATCTTATTTTCTTGGAACACGATGCACATCATGAATTAGTAAGTCTGAAAATGACGGAAAAAGGAGTTCGTATTGACGAACATCTGAAATTCAATGATGTTTTTGGTTACTAAAATAATCTATGGAAAAGCATCTGAATTTTTTTAACAACATTTTTAGACCCAAAATTATTGGTTTAACCGGTGGTATTGGATCAGGTAAATCGACGGTTGCAAAGTTTATTGAAGAAAAAGGATTTCATGTTTATAACTCTGATTTCTGGGCAAAAGAATTGGTGAATGTTGATGAAAATCTAAAAATAAAAATCATTGATCTTCTTGGAGAAAATGCCTACGATGAATCAGGGAATTACAATAGGAAATGGGTTTCAGAAATTGTTTTTGAAAATGATGATATACTAAAAAAGTTGAATACCATCATTCATCCAGCGGTAAAATTTCATTTTGAAAATTGGATTTCAGAACAAAAAACTGAATTTACTTTTAAAGAAACGGCACTTTTATTTGAACTTAAATTAAACGAAAGCTGCCATCAATCTATTTTGGTTACTGCAGACGATCATCTTCGTATGAAAAGAGTAATGGAACGCGACGGAAAAACCTACCGTGAAGTGGAAGCCATCATGAAAAAACAAATGCCCGAAAAGGAAAAAATCAACTTGGCAGATTTTGTTATTTACAATAATTCCGACCTCAATTCTTTAAAAGCAGAAACTGAAAAAGTTTTAGAATTACTGAAATAATTTTTAAAATTTTTTACCAAATAAAAACAGCCTTCAAAATTTGAAGGCTGTTTTCTATTATAGCAGGTACAATTACTCTTTGATAAATTTGATCTGCGCTTTTTTGCCATCGGTAGCTTCTACGTCAATTACATATACACCGCTCAACAATTTAGTAACATCAATCTTGTTGGCCACGATAATTCCACCTTGAACCAATTGTCCAATTGAATTATAGATTTTGTATTTGGATCCATCAGCAACTAAAGTAACATATAATGTGTTTTTGGTTGGGTTTGGATATACTGTAATTTGCGTTGGGTCTTTGAAGTTTCCAACCATAGGTTTAAAAATAAGAACCTTGTAGTCTTCCACTTCTCCATTATCAAATTCAGAACACATAGGTGCTGCACCATCTCTACTCATCGCCACTCTCATTACTACATAATCATCGTTAGAAAGACTTACAAATGTATCAGAAGGTACAGAGAAAGTTCCTGTAACCGGTGTTGTTTTGTTCGCAGGAGTGCTTAATACTTTTTCAGCATTGGAGAAACTTCCATCCCTGTTAAAGTCAATCCAAACCGTTACCGCTTCATTATATTGGGTTGAAGCCCACTTCTTGCTTACTGAAATTTCATAATCTGAATATCCCTGATAAAGCATGATTGGTAGAGGAATTAATTGTGTACTATAATCCGTATAATTTGAAGGACCTGAAATATTGTTCATTAATAGAGGACCATAATTCGGGATTTGACCATTATAAGATACTTTAACATTTGAAATATGTTCTTCTGTTGAACTTTGCGAAGCCATATCACAATAAATTATCGTAGGTGTTGTAAATACATAAGGTGCGGTAAAATTCTGTAAAACACCTCCACAAACATTCGCTACCTGAACTTCGTATTGGGTTTGCTCTGTTAAGCCCGTCAATAAGAAAGAATTGGTATTCAAATTAAGAGTAGTCCAAGAAGAACTTCCAACTTTTCTCCATCTTAAAACATAAGTTGCTCCAGCAAATGCATTCCAATCTATTTGCGCTTGAGTCATGGTGATATTGGTAACGATGAGACCAATTGGCGCCATATCACAAGTTGGCAATGTGGTAAATACAACTGGTGTTGTCCAAGGATTTTGCGCTCCTGAACAAATAGAAGCCACCCTTACTTCATAAGTTTTATTAGGAACAAGTCCAGTAATAGTATATGAAGTGGTTGTTAAGTTTACTGGTGGTTCCCAAGTTGCAGCACCTACTTCTCTATATTCTAAAACATAAGTTGCAGATAATACCGGTGACCAAGAAACCAATGCAGAGTTTGCAGTAATTTGCGTTACTGTAAAGTTTGTTGGTGGTGCAGGATCACACTTCGTTTCAAACTCGATATGTGAGAATGAACCGGGTGTATTGTTACAAACCGCAGCCACTTCTACTTCATATAAAGTTACAGGAGATAAACCATTTAATTGATATTGGTTAGTTGTTCCTGGCCAAGGTGTCGCTGCAACAGGAATAGTAGCTGTCCAACCTGGTCCACTTCCTACAGGACGGTATCTGATAATATAAGACGCACCACCAGTATCTTGTGGCCAAGTTACTAAAGCAGAGTTATGCGTAACATTTGCAACACTAAGAACTGGAGCATCATTTGAACATCTTCTTAATCTAACATTATCAATTGCTGCTGGTGGATTTGTTCCTCCTGTATTATTATTTCTCCATTCGAACACTAATCTCATCGGTCCACCTGCAAAAGTACTAACATCTAAAGCTTGATTGTCATATGTTTGCCAAGTTCCTTGTGCCTGGAAATTACCTCCAACCTGGATTCTATTAGGAGCTGCAGTTATTTGAGTTCCTGCAGTTGGAAAATAAGTTAGTGGAACCATCCATACTTTGAAATAATCTGCGTTGTTTTCACCAACCGATCTCCAATCGAATAACAGATTTACTAAAGTATAACCTGCAGGAATATTGATATCTCTATAAGTATGAGCAATAGTAGTTTCATGAACGTAATCATTAGTTACCCCATTATCACTAGAAATATACATAGAATTTGCCGGGTTACCTGCAGCCGCACCAACATTCCATTTATTTCTTTGGTTTCCATTCACAAAAGTAAAATCTATTGGTCCGTTAGTGAATTCTTGGTTGTAAGGTACATTAGCCGGAATTTGTAAAGTTGTAAAAGCCGGACCAGGAACCCATAAACCATTACTTGTACCACAAGTTGATCTTACCCACCAGTAATAGGTGGTATTTGATTGTAAACCTGGAGCTAAAATAGCAGGAGATGTAGTCGTTGAACCAACTGGAAGAGTTCCATCTAATGGAGCTACTCCTGTAGTATTATAGTAATATTGATAACCCGCAGGAATCGGACTCGCAGCATTCCATGTAAGATTTGCTCCATTAGCAGTTACATTCGAAACCCCTAAGTTGGTTGGTGCTTTACAAGTTGGAAAACCAAATATAATATTATCTACTGCAGCCGGAGGTTGCGTACCAATAATTCCATCATTTCTCCATTCAAAAACTAGACGAACAGTTCCCAAAGCTGCAAACTGGGTTACATTTAGGTTTTGATTAAAATAAGTTTGCCAAGTGGTTTGATCTTGGAAATTTCCTCCAATTTGAATTCTAGGGTT
>JAEZWE010000241.1 GCA_023420435.1 Bacteroidota bacterium | reverse complement strand
CCCTCAAGGTTACGCAGTTTTAGCTACTCCAAAAAACAGAGCTACTTTGGAAGCTACTTTGGAAGCTAGAAAAGAAGAAGAAGCTAAATTAATCGCGGATGCCACGTCAATCGTTGAAAAATTAAAGAAAACACCTATTACTATTTCTGCTAAAGTAGGAACTGGTGATAAACTTTTCGGATCAATCAACAATGCAAATCTTGCTGAAGAATTAGCAAAAGCAGGTGTTGAAATCGACAGAAAATACATCAGAATTCCGGGTAACAGCATCAAGAGAACTGGTAAATATTCTGCGTTAGTAAGACTTCACAGAAATGTTGAGTACAACTACGAATTCGATATCGTTTCTGACGCTCCAGCTGAGCCTGCTGCTCCAAAAGCTGCACCAGCTCCGGCAAAAGTGGAAGAAACTTCTACTGAAGAAGCTTAATATTTTCTACAAAAAATAAAAATAAGGTTGTCAATTTTTGGCAACCTTATTTATTTTTTAGATTCTTAACGACTTAACCCCTTTACAACTTTACGTTCATGATTATCTTCCTTTAAAATCCTTCATTGTATCATAAATTCCAAAAACATTTCGCATCACCCAGTCAAATGCCGGAAGCGGCAAAACTCCTTGCGAAAAACGGATAAACCAATAAGGAAGAGGCATTGCAAGTATTTTTGTTTTGTTTTCAATAGCTTTTATTATTTTTTCTGAAACCTTCTCAGGATCTAAAATCGGTAATAATTTAGATTTCACTCCATCAAACATTCCCGTATTGATATAAAAAGGCATAATGGTCGTTACCGAAATATTTTTTTTAAGCTGTTCCATTTCCAAACGCAAACTATCACTCCAGCCAACAGCAGCCCATTTTGATGCGGCATAAACCGACATTTTAGGATTGGAAATTAATCCCGCCGAACTTGCAATCGTGCAAATGGCTCCAGAATTTCTTATCATCATTTCTGGAAGAAATTCAAGGGTTAAATGCATTGGAGCGTTAGAATTAATGAGCATTGATTGTGTAATATTTTCATGGCTATGTTCATAAAAATATTTTCCCGTAACAACTCCGGCATTATTAATAAGGATATCTACTACGCCAACTTCATTTTTAATTTTTGAAGACACCGATTTTATTTGCTCTAAATCGGAAATATCACACTGATAAGCAAAAATTTCTTTTCCGAATTTTGAAAATTCTGCTTGCGTTTCTTGCAATCCATTTTCATTAATATCTATAATTACAAGTTTAGCAACTCCCCTTTCCAAGGATTTTCTGCTCATTATTTTCCCAATTCCAGAACAGCCTCCGGTAATCAAGACGGTCTTTCCTTCAAATTTCATGTCCAAATACTATTTTTCGGTTAAATTTGTTAAATATAAAATTACAAAATGAATTTCGAGTCCATAGTAGCAAAACAAAAAGAATTCTATTTAACCCATAAAACTAAAGATATTGGTTTCAGAAAAGCCATGTTGAAAAAACTGAAAGAAGTTATCGAAAAAAACACGGATTTGTTTTATGAAGCCATTCACAAAGATTTCGGAAAATCAAAATTTGAAACTTTTACTACGGAAATTTCTTTTGTTTTAAAAGACATAGATTATTATTCCAAAAATTTATCAAAATTTGCGGCTCCAAAAAAAGTATGTACCAACTTGGTCAATCAAATAGCAACCAGCAAAATACATTACGAACCATTGGGAAATTCTTTAGTAATTGGCGCCTGGAATTACCCTTTTCAACTTTCACTTTCACCTTTAGTGGTTGCTATTGCTGCCGGAAATACGGTCATTTTAAAACCCAGTGAAGTTGCCGAAAACGCCATGAAAACCATGGCAAAAATCATCAACGAAAATTTTCCGGAGGAATTTATTTATGTTGCAGAAGGCGGTGTGGAAGAGACTACCGAAATTCTAAAACTGAAATTTGATAAAATATTTTTTACAGGAAGCACCAAAGTTGGGAAAATTGTATATGAAGCCGCTGCGAAAAATTTAACGCCCGTAACTTTGGAATTGGGTGGAAAATCTCCTGCAATAGTTACCCATTCAGCAAATTTTGAAGTGGCTGCGAAAAGAATTGTTTGGGGAAAATTTCTGAATGCCGGACAAACATGTGTTGCACCGGATTATATTTTAGTGGATGAAAAAGTGAAAGATCAGTTTTTGGAATATTTGCGGAAATTCATCAAAGAATTTAATTATACTTTTGGAAGTGAACATTATACCCAAATCGTCAACGACAGAAATTTCGAAAGAATTTCTAAACTCATTAATCCAGAAAAAGTTTATTACGGAGGAAAATCAGACGCAGAAAAACGTTTTATAGAACCTACCATTTTAAATAATGTTTCTTGGGAAGATGCAGTAATGCAAGAAGAAATTTTTGGTCCCGTTTTACCGGTTATTTCTTACCAATATTATCGGGGTGCCATCAACGATATTCTGAAAAGAGAAAAACCACTTGCCGCTTATCTTTTTACTTCAGAAAATGATGAAAAAGATTTGTTTACTTCCCAGCTTTCCTTTGGTGGTGGTTGCATTAACGATGTTATTATGCATCTTAGCAACGACCATCTTCCTTTTGGCGGGGTGGGACATTCAGGAATGGGAAATTACCACGGAAAATTTGGTTTCAAAACTTTTTCTCACCAAAAAGCAGTAATGGACAGAGCAACTTGGGGAGAACCTAATTTAAAATATCCCCCTTACAGCGAGAATAAAATAAAATGGCTGAAGAGATTTTTATAAATAAAAACCGTTTCAAAAAAATGAAACGGTTTTTATTTTTTTTCTTATTCTGTGTACATCCATTTTTCAAAAAATTGTAAAACTTTGTCACTACTGTATCCTTTACCATCTTCAAGAACACCGGTTTCTTGGGTGTGTATTAATTTTCCTTCGGAATTTAAAACCAATAATACGGGATATCCATACACTTTTCCCGGATCACCATAGGAAGCAAAAATTTTCTCATTTTTATTTTCCGGAGACCAGTTCAGATGATAATAAAGATAATTATTGTTCACTACATTTCTAATTTCTTCATTATTCTGGATAAAATCATTGAATCTTAAACACCAGATACACCAATTTCCACCGGCTTGCAAAATGATATTCTTCTTTTGTTCTTTAGCAATATTTACCAGCTCATTAATTTTTTGTTCCGCATTATCTTCAGGATGATAAGGCTTGGGTAATCTTGCTTTTTCTTCAGCGGCTGCTTTTTTCTTTTCTTCCACTTGAGCCAAGCTGTCTTGGTCTATTTTCTCCGCTTTAGCTTTTACGGATTCTTTCTTTTGAGAATATGCGGTTCCGAAAACCAATAAACTAAAAGCGGCGGATAATAATATTTTATTCATTTTTTTTAAACTATAAAGGGTTGAAAGGTTATTAAATTCTAAAAATGTGGATTTAATCCTTAAATTTGTCGCAATTTATGAAAATATTGTTCCAAATAGTCCTGCTACTCTCAAAAATGCCTTTAAAAATTCTTTACATTTTTTCGGACTTTATATTTTTTGTGATTTTCAGAATTTTTGGCTACCGGAAAAAAGTGGTTTTTAACAATATCAAGAACTCTTTTCCGGAAAAATCTGAAAAAGAGCTGAAAGAAATTCAAAAAAAATTC
>JAEZWE010000235.1 GCA_023420435.1 Bacteroidota bacterium | reverse complement strand
ATCCACAGGCTTCAACAGAACGGATAATGGCTGCAGCATTTCGAAACTGGTAAACATCTTCCATCACCGGAAGTACAAAATTTGAACTTTCTTTTGAAAAATTTTCAATTTTCGCTATACGCTCAGCTGTCAGAAATTTTTTTAGGTATTCAAAAGTATTTTCTAAGTTTTTCATCTTATTTTCAAATCCCTGCAAATTAACGTAAATTTGAACGAACTGAAAAAGTATAAAATGAAGCGAAAAGTATTACTAATCTACACCGGTGGAACGATCGGAATGGAAAAAGATTATGAAACAGGAAGTCTTGTTCCGTTTGATTTTAATAATATTTTCAGAAAAATTCCCGAGATGAAACTTATCGAATGTGAGGTTTTTGTACATCCTTTCAAGAAACCCTTGGATTCTTCAGATATGGGACCTAATGAATGGAAGATTATCGCCAATTATATTGGTAAAAATTATGAAAATTTTGATGGGTTTTTAATTCTTCACGGTACAGATACCATGTCTTACACCGCTTCTGCTTTAAGTTTTATGCTGAAAGGAATTCGAAAACCCGTTATATTAACCGGATCTCAGCTTCCTGTTGGTGATCTTAGAACCGATGCCAGAGAAAATCTTTTAACCTCACTTTATTATGCCAGTTTGTACGAAAATAATGAAGCCGTAATTCAGGAAGTTGCCATTTATTTTGAATATAAACTTCTGCGAGGAAATAGAACAATAAAATTTTCTGCGGAATATTTTGACGCTTATCAAAGTCCCAATTATCCAACTTTAGGACAATCCGGAGTTCACTTGAATGTTGAAAAAGAAGTCCTATTTCGACCAAATCCGGAAACGCTATTTACGGTTGACACCTATATTTCTCAAGATGTATTGTTTTGGCGAATTTTTCCAGGAATGACGATTGATCATTTCACAGAAATTCCCAAAATTAAAGTGCTTATTCTTCAGGTTTTTGGTTCCGGAACCATTTTTAGCACCGAAAAAACAGAACAAACCCTAAAAAAAATCCGTGAAAACGGCACTGAAATCGTGGTTGTTAGTCAGTGCTTTTCAGGTGGAATTTCCTTCGGAAAATATGAAAACTCCAATATTTTTCATAAAATTGGCGCCATCAGTGGTCACGATATGACGGCAGAAACAGCGATTACAAAAGCCATGCACTTAATAGACAATCCAAATTACAACGGAACTTTTGCGGAAAATTTCTCAAAAAATTGTTGTGGAGAGGTGACGATTGAAAAATAAAAAACCGCAGTTAAATATGCGGTTTTTTTGAAATCTGCAGAAAGGAAGGGATTCGAACCCTCGATACAGTTACCCGTATACTACCTTTCCAGGGTAGCTCCTTCAACCACTCGGACACCTTTCTAAATAGGTTGGCAAAAATAGTCTAAAATTTCTAAAAATCAAAAAATATCTGTAAATCTGTTCAAATTAACTTCTGGATAAAGTTCTTTTCCATACTCAATATGATCAAAAAGATGTTGCGAAAAATAACAGCCATTTAAAATTCCGCGAGCTCCCAAGCCGTTAAAAACATAAAAATTTTTAAATTTTGGATGACTTCCCAAAATAGGTTTCCTGTCTTTCACCGTAGCTCGGAATCCAAAATTAACTTCCTTAATTTCAAAATCCAAAGGATAAAATTCTGATAGACCAGAACTTAGTTGATGAACTGCGCTATTGTCAATCTTATTTTCCACATTATCGCGGTCATACGTTCCTCCATAATAATACCATCCAGTATTCAAAGGAAATAAAAAATGCTTCTTTTTTATGATTACATTATCTATCAAATCCCTCTTCAATTTGACTTTCAAATGATGACCTTTATTTGGCTGAACCGGAATATTTTTAAAAAAAGGATTTTCTAATACTCTTATTCCTTCACAAAATACCAAATTTTTAAAATGTATGTTTTTATAAGTATTTAATTCCGGGGTCAATTCAGAATAATCAAAATCTTCATCAATAATTGAATCATTTTTTTCAAAATAATTCGTTAATCTATTAAAAAAACCATATACATCAAGTCTTGAAGAATGCTTTACTTGTCCGGTTTGGTGGGGGTTATTAATGATACTTAAACTTTTAAATTCATCATCCAAAAATTCATTCAATTCAGAATTTTGAGATTTTTTGAGCCATAAATTCCTTTCATTTTCATCATGAAAAACACGATGAATGGAAGAATCTATTCCAAAGTTTGTTCCTATATAGCTTTCAATTTCAGCTAATGTTTTTTGTAAGAAATCAATTTGTTCTTTGGCTTTCCAAAATGTGGTAAATTTCTTTAAAACCACAGGATTGATAACGCCCGCTGAAACCTGAGAAGCTCCTTTATCAGATGATGAAAATAATATAAAGGATTTTTTATTCTTCACTAACTGATGGGCGAAAAAAAATGATGCAAAACCATTTCCAACAATAAAATAATCTACTGATTTTGTCATAATAAAAAACCTGAGCAAAAATACTCAGGTTTTATCATATTAACAATGTGTAAATTTAATAATTCCACATTTCGTTTTCCATTTCAAGGATTTCTCCTTTTATCTTATTGCTTTCTTCAATTTGCTGATCTGCATTTTGAGGAATGTAATCTTTAATAGATCCATCTCCTAAACCAGCTGAAGATTTATAAATCACAGAAGTATATTTACGGTAGTTTAATAAATCATCAAAACTTTGTTCAGCGGAAGAATTTTTTCTGTTATAAGCTAAATTATTAGCTAAAACTTCTCTTGCATCCGGATAGAAAATCCAGAAAAGATCCACCAATTCATCAGCACCTTCCAAAGGAATTCCGTTCACTCTTTGTGCAGCCATTGTAGGATCTGGACCCATTGCAGCAATTCCTAAAGGTCTGTACTTCAATTCGCCATCTCTTCTGTCAATAAACCACATCCCCATCATTTTAATCATACGGACTTTATCATTCGTAGTTTCGAAAACATCGGTATATCTGCGGATTTCATCTTCAGTAAGCTGTCTTCCGGATTCGATAATATCCAAAGCTTCGTCCGCTAACTTTTCGTATCTCAACTTTCTTACGATTCCTTCTTTATCAAGTCTTGTAGTGAAGTTCTCATCATCATATACTTCTTTAAAATCACCATTTAGAGCAGATTGTAAAAGAACGGTATAAAGCGATTTGTTCTGCGCTGAGAAAGATTCCGTATTGTTATAATAAAAAGGCTGATTAATTTTATCATTAAGGTCGATAAGTTCCCAAACATATACCGCTTTTAGAATGTCTTTTTCATTAACATATCCGTAAGAAAGTGGTGTTACTTTTTTAGAAACAATACTATCACCAACTTGAATGGTTTTTTCATCAAGCATTCTTCTGAACTCTTCGGGAGATTTAGCATTCAGAATAGTTTGGGAAAACATGATTCCTGAAACTACTACCGCAAGTGTGCTAAAATATTTTTTCATATTGATAAGAAATTTTGCTTTTTTATTAATTACTGAACATTGATCATTACAGCTGCTGCTTCTCTTCCTGGTGCTACAGGAATTCCTGCTGCTGTATATTTAATTCCGTAAATATACACCACATCACCTGATCTTAGGTTTTTAACGGCTCCTCCTGCTGCTGATAAATCGTTACCCGTAACCGGAATTGCACCTCTTCCAGGAACTTTCAACAAGAAACTTGTTACATTGAAAGTTACAGGGAAATCGAAATCCGGAATTGCTGCCGTTAACAACTGCTTGTCAATTGAAGAAGCAGGTAAATTTACAACATTTTTACCTCTAATTAACCCTTGTGGCGGTGGAACAGGTTTTACTCTGAAATCAAATGTTTTCGAAGTTGTTCCTCTAGGACCACTACCGGAAATAGTTAATTTCACAACGCTTGTTGCACCTGGAACTACAATCCATTTCCCTGCACCAGCAGGTTTTACAGTGGCTCCTGAAGCTGTTAAAGACAATCTTGAATTATCCACTCCTAAGATACTACCAGAAATTGGGTTATCAAGATTACGGTACATTACGTTCATCTTATCTGCAGAAACTACAGCACCTGTTTCATATTTTACTTCTTGTGGACCTGCAATAACATTATAAGTATGGGTATAAGGGAAAGTTTGTGTAGAACCATCTGCCATTTGTACAGAGATATTTCCACCAATAGTTTTTTCTCCTAAACCGGAAGTATTCAAAGCGATAAATCCTTTTCCATTTTCCTGTTTTGAAACTCCAGAAATACTAATCTTATTACTGTTGGAGTAAGAAGCTAAATATACGGTTGCTTCAGCAGGTTTTCCTTGTACAACATCAGTTGGAGCTTTTACAACAGCGTCATATAAACTGAACTTAATTGTAGCGTCCACTTTTTCCTGAAGCATCATGGCTAATGCATCAGACTGTACGTTTCTTGCATCATTTTGGATAATTTCCAAGTTCGAAATGGCTGCAATAAGAGGCTGATGATAAAATTTATTAATTAACCATTTTTTGTCATTAGGTGATTTACCTTGTGGATAATCTGTAATTAATGAATTGTTAGCTCTATCTACTAAACCTTTCATAGAAGCGTTACCTCCAAAAGTTTGGTTAATGTAATTTCTTACATCATCCATTCTTTTTTTAAGTTCTTTCGCATTATTAGATTCAGAGTTCTCATCACCATCCTTGAAGAAGTATGAAGTTGTAGCTTCATTACTGTTCAAAGGAGCAAAGTTCTCGCTTACATCTCTTGGTTTTTTTGTATCAGGATCAATATCGAAAAACTCAGAATCTTTTTTCAGCTTACTTTTAATAGCTTCTGCATGTGCTACTAAATCATCTATCTTCGATTTCATAACCTGATATTGCGACCAAGGAGTTGCATAAGTATCAGGAACTGCAGCGGCTTTAGCTTCTAAAGTTTGCTCAAAAATCTGCGTATTTTTATTTTCAGTAAGTAACCTTGTCTGATTTAAAGACTGGGTAGATTCATAGTATGAACGGATAATCTCCTGATCGATATTCATTGCCATCATTGCAATGAACACCAGATACATCAGGTTGATCATCTTTTGACGTGGAGTCTGTTTTCCTTGTGCCATTTTCTCTTTTCTTTTTTAAATTTGATTAATAGGAAATGTTAGGAATTAAGACTTCATTGCTGTCAACATACCTCCGTAAACTCTGTTAAGGTTATTTAGGTTAGCTGTTAAACCTTGTAATTCTTCGTTAAACTTATTTGAATGTTCAGCAGATTTTTCAAGATCTGCAACATATTTTCTGTTAAATTCAGATTGTCTTTGTCCGTCAGCAAGTTGCATTGCATACAATTGATTCATGCTTTCCATGTGCGCAGCAGCTCTGTTCAACTGCTCATTATATTTGTGTGTTGATGCAGAAACATCAACAGTTTGATTAATTTGATCTACTGAATTTGAAAATTTATCAATTCCTGTTCTTAGTCTTTCAAACAAACCTACATCCAACTTAGCGTCTTCAAGCATTTTGTCTAATTTAGAGGAAAGTGAATTTTCCATTTCTGCCAAATAATCAACTTTTCCAGAAACATTGGAGTGAAGAGGGTTTGGTTTAGCATGCTTGTCTAACAATTCAGGGTAAACGTTCTCCCATGCATAACTTTCCTCACTTTTAGGTGGGTCAAATGCAAAAATAACGAAGATAATTGCTTCTGTAACAAGACCCACAGTAAGCGCAAAGTTACCTGTAATTGGTCCGAAACTCAAGTGAGTAATTTTAAGCCATGCTCCTAAAATAACGATAGCAGCACCAAATGAATAAACAAAGTTATAAATTCCGTCCTTTGTTGCAAAAACTCTTCCGATCATGTGATTATAGTGTATTTAAATTTTTAATTTTCTTGATTAGTTTCTTCTTCTTGGTTTTTGTGCAGCTTCAGGAATATCCTGAACTGTTCTGAAACCGATGTAACTTCTGGCAGAATCTTTTGCTTCCCAATCTCTTGCACCAGTCATCAAAAGATATCCTATATCTTTCCAAGAACCTCCTCTTACCGATTTTTTGGTATCTACCTGGTTTTTAGTTGATGGATTTAAAGTTGAAGTAAATCCGTAGTCTGCATTATTGAATTGAGATTCTGTCCACTCTGCTACATTTCCAGCCATATCATAAAGACCATAACCATTTTTTCTAAATTTCTTTACTGGAGCGGTATAAGTGTAAGTACCTAATTTTTCATCTTCCATGTAATTACCTCTTTTTGGTTTAAAGTTTGCCAAATAACAACCTCTATCATCCATTAAATAAGGACCACCCCAAGGATAAGTAGCATTTTCAAGACCTCCTCTTGCTGCAAATTCCCATTCAATTTCTGTAGGAAGACGGAAATTCATTGGTTTTTGTTTTTTTCTTCTTAAACTTTGATTATAATCTGATTTAAGTTGCGATCTGAAATCACAATAAGCTCTTGCTTGATCCCAAGTTACTCCTACAACTGGATAGTCTTTGTAAGCATTATGCCAGAAATACTGCTCGAACAATGGTTCGTTATAAGCATAATGGAAATCTTTCACCCAAACTGTGGTATCAGGATATACAGCAATATTTTCTCTTTTCAAATATTTTGCACCTCTTTCATCATTGGCTATTGCGGAATTATAATCTTCCCAAGCAAAGCTATATTTCAATTTGCTTGCATCTATAATTCTTTCGTTTCCTATTCTTTGAGAAGCAGGAAGATACATTGATTCTAGAACTTCAGCATATTCAACATCTGGATAGCTTCCAGTGTTCCAATGTAAAGGAACTCTCCAGTCTAATTTTTTATTTGGATCATAACCTTCAGATCTTTCTCCTTGAGATTCCGCCCATTCTTGATAAGGTGTCAAATCTCCATCAGCATCTTCAGTCATTTTATAAGCATAATCACTAATACTTTGTCCTCTTCCGTTACCTTCTCCACCTTCACCAGCTGCTTCAGCTAAAAGTGTTCTCGCAATTGAATCACGTACATAATTTACGAAAACACGATACTCTGCATTGGTAGTTTCAGCTTCATCAATAAAAAAAGAAGAAACTGTTACTGTTTTTAACGGTGCTCTTTCCGGTTGGTTGGTAGGATCTTCGTCTGCAAGACCTGCCACAAAAGAACCTCCAGGAATAGCTACCATACCATAAGGCCTTTCAGCTACAAAAGTTCTTGACTTTTCTCTTGGAATCAATTCTCCCTTTGTTCCTGGCTTTCCTGCGGTACTTCCACCTCCAGAACATGATACAACTGCAGTAACCGATGCTGATAGTAATAAAAGAAATATCCTTTTCATGTTAATTTTTATAATTAAGCGGTAAATATATAATTTTTTTAAGAAACTATTAAGATTTTTTTTGATAAACGAAAAAAATCTTGAATTATTTTGTTTGATTTAAATCTTATTCTACAGTAACCGATTTCGCCAAATTTCTTGGTTGATCGACATTTGCCCCTCTGTAAACAGCAATATAATAAGATAATAACTGCAAAGGAACCGAAGCAATGATTGGTGAAAAACACTCAGAACTATCCGGAATTTCAATAACATAATCTGCTAATGCTTTTACCTGTTCATCTCCCTGATTAACTACGGCTATTACTTTTCCTTTTCTTGCTTTAATTTCTTGAACATTAGAAACGATTTTATCATAATGCCCTTCTTTAGGCGCAATAATTACAATAGGCATGTTTTCATCAATAAGAGCAATAGGACCATGTTTCATTTCTGCTGCCGGATAACCTTCTGCATGGATATATGAAATTTCTTTCAACTTTAAAGCTCCTTCTAATGCTGCAGGAAAATTATAACCTCTTCCTAAATATAAGAAATTTTGAGCATTCACAAAATCTTTAGCTATTTCCTTTGTTAAATCATGTGTAGAATTTAAAACTTCTTCTATTTTATTAGGAATGGCTTCCAATTCCGTAATTAAACGCATAAATTCTTGATTTCCAAGTTTGCCGTTATGTTTCCCTAATTTTAAAGCAATTAAAGATAATAGGGTAAGTTGTGCTGTAAATGCTTTGGTAGAAGCCACGCCAATTTCCGGTCCTGCATGCGTATAAGAACCTGCATCCGTAATTCTTGCAATGGAAGAATCTACTACGTTACAAATTCCATAAATAAACGCTCCTCTTTCTTTCGCAAGTTTTAAAGCGGCCATGGTATCAGCTGTTTCACCGGATTGTGAAATAGCTATTACCACATCTTTATCTGTTATAATAGGATTTCTGTATCTAAATTCTGAAGCATATTCCACCTCAACAGGAATTCTTGCAAATTCTTCAATAAGATATTCGCCAATTAAACCGGCATGCCAAGATGTTCCACACGCAATAATTATAATTCTTCCTGCATTATTGAACCTTTCCAAATGATCCCAAATTCCCGCCATTTTAATAATCCCTTCATCTACCAAAAGGCGTCCTCTTAAAGTATCTTGAATAGATTTAGGTTGTTCAAAAATTTCTTTCAACATGAAATGATCGTAACCTCCTTTTTCAATTTGTTCCAAACTCAGTTTTAATTCCTGAACTGATGCTTCAATTTTTGAATTATCAATGATGGATCTAATATCCACTCCATTTTCCAATGAAATGGTTGCCATGTGACCTTCTTCAAGATAAATGGCTTCTTTCGTAAATTCAACAAAAGGAGATGCATCTGATGCGATGAAATATTCTTTATTTCCAAGTCCAATAGCTAAAGGAGAACCCAATCTTCCTACCACTAATAACCCTGGAAAATCATCATGCATCACCGTAATAGCATAGGCGCCATAAACTTCGTTAAGTGCATATCGAACTGCAGTAGGAAAATCAATTCCAGAATCTGTATCCATAAAATATTGAATCAGATTTACCAAAACTTCGGTATCGGTTTCGGAGTGAAACTGAAATCCCTTTTCGGTTAGCATGGTTTTTATGGTATCATAATTTTCAATAATCCCGTTATGAACCAAGGCAATTTTACCATTATTTGATAAATGAGGATGAGAATTTCTATCACTGGGAACCCCATGAGTAGCCCATCTTGTATGCCCCATTCCTACTTTTGCGAAATTTTTAAGATCAGAAGAAATGGAAACCAAATCTTCCACTTTTCCTTTTGTTTTAGCTACTTTAAAACCGTTTTCTGAATTATCTAAAACAATTCCGGCGCTATCGTAACCTCTGTATTCAAGTCTTCTAAGACCATTGATTACAATACTATAAGCATCTTGAAACCCTGTATAACCTACAATTCCACACATATTATGTTTTTTTTTATTTTTTACTTTGAGCCAAAAGTTACATTTAGCTGTATTTTTTTGGAATTATTAACATCAGAACCTACTAAAACAACTCTATGCGGAGTATAGGCTCTTGAAGTTTTATAAAATCCTAAATACTGGCTATTGGTATCCAAAAGAAAATTTCCAATATTTACTACAAAAGTTTTATTATTTGCGTTTTTCTCAATAATTTCTTTCAAGGAATTGGTAATGGTAAAATCGTAATAAGATGGCTGTTGATCTAAATTATACGCTCTTACTAAATTAAAATTTGGAGCCGTGAGAAGAGTAGTCATATCCACTAAAAACGAAGTCGCATTTTCTTCTAAAATGGTAAATGTTTCTGGCTTTGCATATTTGTTACTCCATGTTGCTTCATCGGTGTAAATTCTAATTTTTGCATCAATTACAGCAATTTTTTCATTATTGAATTTGCTCTTCAATTCAGCAATGGTAAATTCCGGAATTTTCACTCCAACACTTGGACCTCCCATTCCTTGTGCAAATAATTTTGCATCCCCTGTTGAACTATTAGGTGTTGATGGAATGGCTGCTACCGGAGTTCCGGTTCGGTTATATTCATATTGACCAATTCTAACATTTCCAGATCCTAAAACAAATTTAAAAGTGGTTTGTGGTCTTGTGGTAGTTCCGTTATCCACTTTGTCGTATTTATAATACATCACAATTTCGCCGGCTGAAGGAGCTATATTCATAATATAACCGTCGTTTTCTTGCACAGAAATTCTAATCCCTTTAAAATGTCGAATAAATCCTGCCACATCACTAAGTTCCAAGCTGCCTTCTTTATCAATAATTTTATTTTGGAAAAAACCAGCATTCAAATTTATTCTTAAACTGGTATCATTACTGAATAACACTGAAGAATCCGAATCTTTTGTAATACTTGAAGAATACACATTTCCGTCGAAGACTTTAGTTCCTAAAAGTGTTGAATAATTAACAATTTTATTAGAATAATAAGTGTCTGTAGTTCCTCCAAGAAAATCGGTTACTTCGTGAACATTAATGTTAAATGTAGGTACTACACCACCAATTTTCGCTTTTCCGTATTTTTTTACCGGATAAGAATTGATTACTTTCTTCGCAGCAACATTACCTTCACTGTAAATAAAATTTTCATCGGTTTTAGTTGTTACAGAATCGGAAGAATAAATTGGATTCAAAACCAAAACAACAGAATCTACCACCGCATTGGTTCCAAAAGTCGGACTGTATGAAGACATTCTCAACTGCGTTACATAAGAGGCTTTTTGCATTCCGAAATTACCTTCATCAAAAGCTCCTAAAGGAACCGTAACAAGATTTGAATGATCACTTTTTATAGAATCGTTGTTAGAAATATTAAAAGCAGTAAGATCATACTGGGTTTCATTCCCTTTAATACTGGTAAAAAATTGTTCTCCCAAATTATCCGCTTCAGGTTCACAATTTAATAAGAAAACACTTCCCAAAACAATGGCAGAAGTGATAGAAAAAATAGTTTTAATATTTTTCAACATGAAAATTTCAGATTTTTTTTAATAAATTTTAGAAATAGAATCAACATCAAGATATTCCGATTTTTCGGATGTTGTATTCTTATAGGCTTGTTCCAATGTATCATTTAAAAACTCATCCCCTTTTAAAACCACATCTACAAACTGCATACTATCGGTAACAAATTTCTCAGAGCTTGGTTGCGAAATAACTTCAATATCACTGATATTATCAAATTTCAATTTTTCTCCTACGGTTTCATTTAAAGCATAATCTTCTTCATTATAAACCGAAAGCACAATTTTGGTGTTATTGAAATAGTAATCGTTTTTATAATACGTTTTAAGATATATAGGAATTAATGAAGACATCCAACCATTGAGATGAATGATATCGGGAACCCAGTTCAATTTTTTGATGGTTTCTATAACCCCTCTTGCAAAGAAAATGGCTCTTTCATCATTATCTTCAAACACAGTTCCTTTATCATCTTTATAAAACTGTTTTCTCTTGAAGTATTCTTCATTATCAATAAAATAGACCTGTAAACGTTCTCCTGGAAGTGAAGCTACCTTAATAATTAAAGGCTGATCCAAATCGTTAATAATAATATTCATCCCAGAAAGACGGATTACTTCATGAAGCTGAAATTTACGTTCACTGATAACACCAAATCTCGGCATAAAAACTCTTACATCATTACCTTCATTGTGCATTTTCAGTGCCATTTTGCTTACCATTGCAGCCATGTTGCTATCTTCTTGATAAGGAAACATTTCTGTGGTAACATATAAAATTTTTTGATCCGGCATATAAAATCTTTTACAACGTCTGATATTTCAGACAATATAGCTCTGCAAAAATACAAAAATTTAAACGAATTTGTTTTATTTTTATTTTTTAAGACTTTATATGAAATGTACCTAATAATATTTCCCAATTAAGTTTACGAAACAATTATTTTTGTAGTTTTACTCAACATCATTTAAACTATGAAAATTTTAAATAGTAAAGCCCAACTGGAAGCCTTTATTGAAAGACAAAAAGAAATGGGCAAAAAAATTGGATTTGCTCCTACAATGGGAGCTTTACATCAAGGACATATTTCATTATATGAAAAAGCAAAAAAAGAAAATGATTTAGTGATTTCTTCAATTTTTGTAAATCCAACACAATTCAACAATGCACAAGATCTTGAAAAATATCCTAGAAATACCGAATCCGACATTTTAATTTTGGAAAAATCCGGTTTTGTGGATGCGCTCTATTTGCCCAAAGTTGAAGATTTATATCCTGAAGGTTTAAAAAGCAAGCATTATGAATTTGATGAATTAGAAAACGAAATGGAAGGAACTAGCAGACCCGGACATTTTGACGGTGTTGGAACCGTTGTTGAAGAATTATTCCGCCAAGTAAAACCGGACAATGCTTATTTTGGTGAAAAAGATTTTCAACAACTGGCTATTATCAGAAAATTGGTGAAAAACCTAAAAATAAATATCAACATTCATGGAGTTCCTACCTATCGTGAAGATAGTGGATTAGCCATGAGTTCGAGAAACGAACGTTTATCTTCAGAACAAAAAAAAGCAGCGGTCATCATTCACCAAACTTTAGTAAAAGTAAACGATTGGTTCAGAATAATTACCATTCCCGAAATCTATGCAAGAGTAAACGAAATTTTTGAAAAACAACCCGGAATGGTAATGGAATATTTTAAAATTGCCGATGAAGCAACTTTAAAAGAAACCGATTTTTTCTACAAAGACCGGCAATACAGAGCATTTATCGTGGTTTTTGTTGGCGAAGTTAGATTAATTGACAATATGCATCTCGACTAACATTTTCATATAAAATATCAAAAGCCTTCCAATTGGAAGGCTTTTGAACACCAAATCACAAAATATTAATATGAAAAAAATTTACTTTTCAGCAAATTTTTGTGACCTGGCTGGGATTCGAACCCAGGACCCATACATTAAAAGTGTATTGCTCTACCAGCTGAGCTACCAGGTCTTCTAAATTTTAAATTAATTTATTATTCATAATCTAAAATTCAAAATTTATTTTCTGTGCCTGCGACTGGACTCGAACCAGCACATCCATAGGAAACCACCCCCTCAAGATGGCGTGTCTACCAATTTCACCACACAGGCAAAAAAAAACCGTACAAGTACGGAAATTTTTGCAATTGTGACCTGGCTGGGATTCGAACCCAGGACCCATACATTAAAAGTGTATTGCTCTACCAGCTGAGCTACCAGGTCGG
>JAEZWE010000232.1 GCA_023420435.1 Bacteroidota bacterium | reverse complement strand
CCTTTGGTCTTTTTCTGTATGAATCTGATATGATGCCCTATTTCCGCTGAATACTGAATTTCGGACCATAAGAGTTTCTGACAGTCAGACCAGCGCAAGCCTGTTAAAGCTGAGAAGAGGAAAGCGGTTTTGAGGATCGGGATTTCACATTCTGCTTTTGCAGCTGCCTGCAGTTCCGCAAGGCTCAGGTATTCCCTCTGCGGTTCTCCCTGTTTGAAACCATCTACTCCCTCGGCAGGATTCACCGGCAGAATCTTATCCCTCACTGCCTGTTTCAACGCTGACCTGAATTTATTAAAGTAGGAGTATTTGAAATTCTGGGATAATTTGACTCCCTCTGATTTAGTATCTACATTGGCAAGATAATCTTTGAAGCGTTCAACGAAGTCCCGGTCAAGGTCTTCAAATAACAATTCTTTGCCCACGTATTTTCCAGATGCTTATACATCGACATCCAGTTGCCGTAATTGCCGTCACTGGTCGTCTTTTTCTCCGCAAGGCCTTTGATGTAATCCAGCGCATTGGCCTTTAATTTTTCATTGTCTCTGAAACCGTAAATGCCATTCTGGATTTCAATCTGTCTCTTTGCCCTTACGCTTTCTGCCAGCTGCAAGGTTTTTTTATTGAGTTCCCTTTCTTCCTTTGACTTTGGATTGGGATTCAGGTACAGCTTCAGGTACTCCGCCTTGCGTTTCCCTTTGTGGTAATAGTCCAGGTAGAGACTGGTCTTTCCACCCTGGTTGCGTTCTCTGAGTGTTACTTTCATATCTGTGATTTTATGTTCCTGTCAGGGAGTATTGGAGTTCTGTTTCTAGAAACAAGTTTTGTTTCTACAGCAACAATACAGTAACAAATATACGTAAAAAGATACAAATAACAACTAATCAATCAGAAATTATTTTTTATAAACCGCTGATTTAAAGGGATTTTTGAGTGTTTATAGGGTGTAATTACTTTCCGATACAAAACTTAGAAAAAATATTCCCTAAAACCTCATCATTAGTGAATTCTCCTGAGATTTCGCCGAGATATTCCAAAGCATAGCGCAGCTCATAAGCCAAAAGTTCGGTATGGAAACTTTGGGATACCGCTTGCTGAACTCTTTTCACAGATTCCAAGGATTTCTGAAGTGATTCAAAATGTCGCTGATTGGTAATGATCACATTGTTTTCATCGGATTTTAAACTTTCTACATAAGTTAAAAGTTCTGATTTTAAAGTTTCAATGCCGGTTTTATGTTTTGCCGAAATAGGAATTATATGGTTACTGTATTTTGGAAAAAGATCTTTTTTAATTTCCCAATCAAATGAATTTTTCTCCAAATTTCCGGAAATATCCATTTTATTGTGCAACAAAATCACTTTTAAATCTTCACGCCAAAAGGTTTTTACAAAATCAATAATTTCCTGCGGTTGAGAGTCAAACTCATCATATAAATACAGCAAAATTTTTGCAGAATGAATTTTTTCTTTCGCTTTTTGAACACCTATGGCTTCAATTTCATCCTTCGTTTCCCTAATACCTGCCGTATCTATAAAACGAAAAGCAGTTCCTTTAATGTGCAAAATTTCCTCAATGGTATCTCTCGTAGTTCCTGCAATATCCGAAACAATGGCTCTTTCTTCTTTTAAAAGCGCATTCAGAAGCGTAGATTTTCCGGCATTGGGTTTTCCGATAATGGCAACATCTACTCCATTTTTTATCGCATTTCCGTACTGGAAACTGTCAATTAAACTTTCTAATTTTTCTTCAATTCTGTTTAAAAGTAAGTTCAGGGCGGTTCTATCCGCAAATTCAACATCTTCTTCAGAAAAATCCAGTTCCAGCTCCACCAAAGAAGTGAAGTTCAGCAAATCGCCACGCAATTCAGAAATTTCGTTTGAAATTCCACCTTTCAATTGGTTTAAAGCAATTTTTCGGGAAGCTTCATTTTCAGAAGCAATTAAATCGGCAATAGATTCGGCCTGACTCAAATCTATTCTTCCGTTCAAAAAAGCACGCATGGTAAATTCTCCTGCTTTTGCCATTCTTGCTCCGTTTTTTATTAGGGTTTCCAGAATTTTTTTAGCAATATGGGGAGATCCGTGAAATGAAATTTCAACAGAATTTTCCGTGGTAAATGTTTTAGGTGCTTTGAAAACCGAAACCATCACTTCATCAATAATTTCTGAATTTTGAACATCTTGATTCTCGGTTCTTGGTTGTTGGTTCTCGGTTCTCGATTCTTGATTTTTTCCATCCACAATAAATCCATAATGAACGCTGTGTGAAGCTGCTTTTTCTAAATTTTTACCTTCAAAAATTTTATTGGTTATCGCAATAGCATTTTCACCGGAAATCCTGATTATTCCTAAGGCTCCAACTCCGTTTGCTGTGGCTAAAGCACAAATGGTATCATAATTCATAAAACAAAGATTTATATAAAATGGCTGGTAAAAAGATAAGATTAGTTTCAGATTATGCCTTTAATACGTTTATTTCTAAATTCGCACAAGCACAAATGATGATTTTTTTAAACACTTTATTCCTAAATTTCTTTGGGTCTAGTGTTTAAAATTTCATCAATATCGGGATTATAATTGTCCCAAATAAGCCAATTTCCATTTTCATTTTTTCTGAAAAAATAGGTTTGCTCGGTTTTCTTTTGATAAGGATAATATTGATCTGGCGCTTTAAAAAATAAATTCCAAATTTCTTCTGTATTAATCACCAAACTGTTGTTGTCTGCGGAAACAATTTTGTGGTTGTAGATTTCGAAATTACTGAGTTCATCATCCAATTTTAAAACTTCGTAAGAGCAAAGTTTCTGAAGGCAGGCTTCCACTCTTTTTAAATACGGACTGTTATCAAAAACCAACGCCTCAAATCCTTTGATATCAAGTTGTGGAATCATAAGCATTTTCTCGTATTCTTTTGCACAGGAAGTATTAATAATGGTTTTAACGTTATTAAAATCCTCTTCAAAATCATTATTTTCTTGCGGCATATAGGTTAGGGAAATAAAGTCATTCAAATCTTTATAATCCAAAAAAATACTGATTTTATCCAAAGTTTTTAAAAATCTTAAATCGGTAGAAGCCGAATCTTTGATTTGATCTACGAATAACCGTTTCGGTATTATGGCGGAAATGGTGTTTCCCAGATTAAAATATTTGGGCGAATTCAATTCAATTTTTTTGCCCAGCTTTTCGTTGATAAGATCCGACAAAGTTTCGTAATGACCTTGTTTCCATTGATCTGCAAATCCTAAAAAAGAATTTTTTACCAGATCATTTTCTTTGATGCTTTTTTTGATGGTTTTTATTACCCCTGTCATTTGATGAAAATTCTAAAAAAAATTAAATAGGACTCACCAATTCCAAAAACCAGTTTTTAACCTCACCTTCTAAATCATTTTCCAATTTTTCTCGGCACCAAGCATGGTAATTATTCAGCCACAGAATTTCCTCAGGTAATAGAAGTTCTTTTACGATGGTATCTTTAAAGAACGGACAAATCGTTAAAGTTTCAAATTCATAAAAAGTTCCTGAGGTCGTTTTTTTAAATTCTTTTACTGCCACCAAATTTTCATGTCTTATTCCGTACTCGTTTTCCAAATAAAATCCGGGTTCATTACTGCAAACCATTCCCGGTAAAAGTTCCTGAAAATTCATATCCTTCCGAATATTTTGTGGACCTTCATGAACATTCATAAAACTTCCCACGCCATGTCCGGTTCCATGCGCATAATCTTTTGCATTCATCCACAAAGGAAGTCTTGCAATGGCATCTAAATGAACGCCTTTTGTTCCTTTTGGAAATTTTACCATGGAAAGTCGAATCATGCCTTGCAAAACTAACGTAGAATCTCTTTTAAAATCTTCCGAAACGGCACCTAAAGCTAAAGTTCTGGTAATATCAGTGGTTCCTTCCAAATATTGTCCGCCGGAATCTACCAAAATACTTCCATCATTAGTAACTTCTTTGCTTTCATCTTTTTTTGCGGAATAATGGACAATAGCTCCATTTCCTTTGAATCCTACGATACTGCTAAAACTTTCTCCCACAAAATTTTCAGCTTCTTTTCGGAAACCATACAATTTTTCTCCAATAGAATATTCATTCATGTCTTCTTTCCCGGCTTGATGCGTTAACCAATAAAGAAACTTTACCATCGCAACACCATCTCTTTGCATCACCTTTCTAAAACCTTCCAATTCAGTTTCATTTTTTTGGGCTTTCATTAAATTTCCCGGAACTGGGGCTTTAATAAAATGATTATCACTTTTCAACGTATCAAAAATGGACTGGTTGGTATTTGGGGAAATTAAAATATTTTCATTTTTTATTTCTTTCAGATAACTGAAAAAATCTTCATAATCTGCAATTTTCACTCCCGATTTATCCATTTCTTCAAAAGCTTCATCGGTTAATTTTTCCTGATCTACAAACAGTATAGCATCATTTTGAGACAAAACAATATAGCCTAAAAAAACGGGATTAGACTGTACATCGCTTCCTCTTAAATTCAGGGTCCAGGCCACATCATCCAAACTCGAAATAATATGTAAAGTTGCATTTTGCGTTTTCATTTTTTCGCGAATATCAGAAAGTTTCTGAGCTACCGATTTTCCTGCTCTTTCCATAGGATGCACAAAAACAGGATTTTTTTGGTTATTCAACGTTCTTTCTATCCAAATTTCTTTTAAAAGAGGCATGTCTATAACCTGAATATTTTTGGA
>JAEZWE010000185.1 GCA_023420435.1 Bacteroidota bacterium | reverse complement strand
GTAGCGGCAGTTTTTCCTAAATTTTTTCTCGTTAATTCCGGAGAAATAGTGTGCAGTTCAATCACCAAAAGTCCATTTTTTTGGATATAAGGCAACCATTTTTCCAAATGTTCTTTCAAACTTTCTTCTACTAAATTGTTTGATAAACGTTCTCCACGAAAAGCATACGCTCCAGTTGAAGTTGAAATTCTATCCAAATTTTCATTTTTCGGATGTTCCCAAATTCTGTTATGATCGAGGAAAGTTCGGATATTCAGTAAATCCGACAAGTCGATTTCATAGTTTTCCTTTAAATCTTTCGCCAACAAATCCGGATTTCCAATGTCGCCCCAAATTACTTTCGCCCAAATATCGTTATTGATGAGATTGGCTCTGGTAACGCTTAAAGCCGCATTATTATAATCAGCACCCACTAAAAAAAGCGGATATTCTTCCAAATTTTTTCCACGAAGAGTATGTCTTTCGATAGTTTCATAAATGTGCTGGATGAAAGCGCCGTTTCCACAACCCATATCTAAAATTCCTTTCGGTTGTTTTGCTAAAGGTTGATTGAAAATTTCTACAATGAAATCCGTAACTACTTTAAAATAAGTAGAATGTGCACCTCCACTTCCCCAAACATTCATTTTTCGATCTACGTGAATTTCATCTTCGCCACCGGAAATTTCCCTGATTTTTTTTGGATTTCCGAAAAGCAGATCATCCATCTTTTTAAACATCGGAAGATACGAAACGGTAACTCCGTAAGAAGCGGCTCTTCTCGCAAAATACAAACCGGTTTCGGTGAATTTATAATTGGGACCACTTTTCGTGAACCAATTTAAATGCGTTAAAAAATCCAGAATTTTTTCAAAATTTTCAGGGTGTTTATGAAATTCTCCCGCTTGGAAAGACGTTTCCATAAAATATTTGTGAAACATTCCGTTCATTCCCAACTGAACAATGATAGGTCCAACAATACAACCTTCAATATGTTTTTTTACCTGATTTTCTAATGAATTTTCATCAGAATTTTCATCAAAATTATTTTTAAAATCCTCCAAAAGATGAAGGTGGGATTCGAAAATGGAAGAATCAAATTTTTGAAAGTCTTCTAAAACGGAATCATGTAAAAACGGAATTACTTTTTCGTAATGCGGGGTTAGGGAAATTATTTTCTCTGTTTTTTCATTAGAAAAAACTGTAATTTCATTTGAATTATTATTAACGAAATAATCTACATATCCTTGCGAAGCCAAGTTTCGTAAAGCAACATTTAAATACCCTTCATTGGCAGAAAATTTTTCGGTTAATGTTTTTAAATCGACTTTTTTTTGTTCCAGAATAAAATCCAAAAGATTTTTTTTCTGAAGTGCCACTAAAACAGGTGCGGTTACAATACCATCCAAATGTTTAAAAATATGGCTTCTTAAAGTTTTCTTATCCATGCTTTTTCAAAAAAATATTCTTAAATATAATCTTTTCCTGAAAATCGGTAAACTAAAATTCGTATTTTGTGCTGATTTTTTTTAAAACACAAATATGTCCAATATCCTACAATCCTTATTCAACCTTAAAAAAGGGGAAGACGATAAAGAAAAAATTTTAGAAAATGTAAAATCAGGAATTACTTTTCGTGGTGCCAATTTATGGATTTTGGCTTGTGCCATTATTGTCGCTTCTGTAGGGTTGAACGTAAATTCCACCGCAGTTGTAATAGGTGCGATGTTGATTTCTCCATTAATGGGACCAATTGTAGGAGCCGGATTTGCGCTTGGAATTTATGATTTCGACTTAATCCGTAAATCTTTAAAAAATTTACTGATTTCCACTTTAGTAGGATTAATATTTTCTTCTGTTTACTTTTTTATCAGTCCATTTAAAGAACCTACTGAGGAAATTTTAGCAAGAACAGCACCCAATTTGTATGATGTTTTAATCGCATTTTTTGGTGGTTTAGTTGGTGTAATTGCAATTACAAGAGTAGAAAAAGGAAATCCAATTCCCGGAGTTGCTATTGCTACTGCTTTAATGCCTCCATTGTGTACCGCAGGTTTTGGTTTAGCGACGGGAAATTATAAATTTTTCTTTGGCGCCATGTATCTTTATATCATCAATTGTGTTTTTATTTGTATTTCTACATTCCTTATTGTAAAATATCTGGGATATCCTTCCATTTCGTTTGTGAATGAAAAAAGGAAAAAAAATGTAACCAATTTGATATGGATTATTATCTTTTTGATGATTATTCCAAGCTCTTATTTTGCTTTTACGCTTTACCGCGAACAACAGTTTAGACAGCAGTCTGAACAATTTATCAATACGGAATTTTTGGAGAAAGGAAATACTTTGGTTTATAAAAAATTAGATTACGTTCCACAAAACAAAACCATTGAGTTGGGTTTTTTAAGCACAACTTATGACAGTTTGCAAATAAAAAATCTGGAAAAACAGCTTTTAAAGTATGGTTTAGACCACACCAAATTGGTGATCCGTAAAAACACCGCTTCCCAACTTATCCAAATGAAAAATGACATTTTGAATGAAGTTTCCGGGAAAGATAAAGAATTGGCCGATTTAAAAGCCTCTATGAAACAAACCACTTACGATAATCTTCAATTAAAAAAAGAACTGAATGTTTTCTTTCCAGAAATTACGGAAACCTCCTTTGAAAAAGGAAATTTCGCCGTTGGAGATTCCCTTTCTGAGGATTATGTTTTGATTATAAAATCTGAAAACGCATTGGATGAAACGCAGCAGCAGAAACTTCAAAACTTTGTTGAAAACAAATATAATATTCGTGGAGTAAGGATTTTACAAGTCCGTTAAAAAAAAACGAAATAAAATTTTGGAAAATAGAAATAATTTTTAACTTTGTATCTCAAAGTTCTTTTTATGGAAAATAAAAATTATCACGAAGATCTTTCGCATATACGTTCTATGATGGAGAAAAGTTCACGATTTATTTCTCTTAGCGGACTTTCAGGCGTTTTTGCGGGTTTAACAGCTTTGGTTGGTGCAGCTTACGT
>JAEZWE010000183.1 GCA_023420435.1 Bacteroidota bacterium | reverse complement strand
GAGCCAAAGGCTCCGCCGAAAATCTTTAAGAATTAACCTTTATTTTTATTTTTTTTAGGAACTTTTAAACCTTCCTGTTGAGCTTCTGATATTCCAATAGCAATAGCTTGTTTACGATTCGTAACTTTTTTACCGGAGGATGATTTTAAATTTCCTTCTTTAAATTCATGCATCACCTCACCAATTTTTTCTTGTGCCGCTTTTGAATATTTTCTTTGAACCATTTTTTAAAGAATTAAGAATTCATTTTTACTCCAATTTCATAAACTTTTGCAAGTTTTAGATATTTCGAGCGTTCTCTTGAAGTTACCGATTCAAATTGATTATTTTTTAAAACAATAATAGGATCTTCAGCAATTTCCAATTCTCCATCAGAGAAATACTTTTCCTCAGGACTTAGTTTTTTAAGTTCATTAGAATCAAATTTCTGCAAATCGTCCGCATATTCACGGAAAGATGGATCAGAAGAATGTATAAATTTATATTCAGGACCCGCATCAACGCTGTAGTGCATTTGGTTTTCAATTAATCCGGCTTCATTGGTTATTTGCGGATTATCATTGCCATCCAAAAAACCTACTTCTACCACATTTCCGCCATGAGTTTCTGCATATTTTTGAGCATCAGAAAAACTGGCAAATCCGGTATAGATAGTACTGTCTGATAAGGTATATTTTCTCAATTGCTGGTTTTGTGAACTTGTTTCCATAATTTTCTATTTAGTTATCTTACAAAACATCAATTCGCAATCCAGTTTGTGCGAACCTATTAATTTTGAAAACTTTTTTTAAAATTTTATATATTTGAAATTCACTATTAAACAATGAAAAAACTTTTTATTTCAGCGGCTCTCTTTGCTTTTGTGTCCGCTATTTCACAGGAAATCACCTTAGATAAAATCTATTCAGGATATTATCGCGGAAAAGGAATTGCCGGAATTGCCTCATTAAAAAATGGCGAAAATTATGCGGTTATAGAACCTACAGGAATTGCAAAATACGTTTATAAAACCTCCTCAAAAGAAGGAAATATAGTGGATGGAAGTTTCGAATCTTACGAATTTTCTGATGATGAATCCAAAATTTTACTTTTAAAAGAAAGCGAGCCGATTTACAGACATTCTTTCTTAGGAAAATTTGATGTTAAAGATTTAAAATCCGGAAAAATAATCAATTTAAATAACGGAAATCCCGTTCAAGAACCGCGGTTTTCACCGGATGCTTCAAAAGTAGCTTTCATTTCGGAAAATAATTTGTTTTTTCAAGATTTAAATTCCAGAAAAATAACGCAAATTACTAATGACGGCAAGAAAAATTCAATATTGAACGGATTGGCAGATTGGGTGTATGAAGAAGAATTCGGACACGCAAGATTATACGAATGGACGAAAAATTCCGATGCCATCGTTTTTGTAAAATCCGATGAAAAGGAGGTTCCGGAAGTGTATATTCCGATTTATGGGAAGCAATTATATCCTTCGGAAATGCGTTTCAAATATCCAAAAGCAGGTGAGAAAAATTCTGTGGTTTCTGCAAATTTATTCCGTTTAGATAATGGAAAAACTACAGATTTAAATCTTTCAAATTTTAAAAATTATTATATCCCAAATGTTATCCAAACCGCAAAAGCGGATGAAATGATTTTGATAACTTCCGAAAGAATTCAAAACGCTTCTGATGTTTTAAAAGTAAATACCAAAACTGGAGCGGTTTCAAAATTATTTACAGAAACCGATGAAAAATGGGTAGATACCGATAATGTTACATTAGAATTTTTGGATGACAATTCTTTCATTTGGGGAAGTGAACGTGATGGAAACCGCCATTTGTATTGGTACGACCAAAACGGAAAATTGAAAAAACAAATTACGAAAGGAAACTGGGAAGTGACTGATTATTACGGCTTTAATCCAAAATCAAAAGAAGTTTATGTACAAACCACAGAAAAAGGAAGCATCAACAAAGTAGTTACAAAAATAAATATCGACAACGGAAAATCACAACTGTTATCTGATGCGGAAGGAAATAATTCCGCTAGTTTTTCTGATAATTTTTCTTATTTCATCGAAACTTCTTCATCAGCAAAAAAACCGTACACTTTTGTTTTAAAAGATGGAAGCGGAAAAACCGTAAAAGAATTACAGAACAATAACGACCAAAAAGCAAAATTGGAAGCTGATAATTTCGTAATTAAAGAATTTATCACCATTCCTAACGAAGCAGGAGATCAAATGAACGCTTGGATTATGAAGCCGAAAAATTTCGACAAAAATAAAAAGTATCCACTTTTCATGTATCAATATTCTGGTCCAGGTTCTCAGCAAGTTTCAAATTCTTGGGATACTGGAAACGGACTTTGGTTCGCCCATTTGGTTCAAAAGGGATACATCGTGGCTTGTGTTGACGGACGTGGAACAGGCTATAAAGGTTCAAAATTCAAAAAAGTAACCTACATGAATTTGGGTAAATACGAAATTGATGACCAAATTGCAGCCGCAAAATGGTTTGGAAACCAATCTTACATCGATAAATCCAGAATAGGAATTTTTGGTTGGAGTTTTGGGGGTTATATGGCGAGTTTGGCTTTAACAAAAGGTGCTGATGTTTTCAAAACAGGAATTGCTGTTGCGCCGGTGACCAACTGGAGATATTACGACACCGTTTACACGGAAAGATTTATGAGAACTCCGCAAGAAAATCCGGATGGTTATGATAAAAATTCACCAACTACCTATGCGAATTTATTGAAAGGAAAATTCTTGTTAATTCACGGAACTGCTGATGATAACGTACATTTTCAAAATTCTATGGAATTCTCCGAAGCATTAATTCAGAATAAAAAACAATTTGAATTCATGGCTTATCCGGACAAAAACCACGGAATTTACGGTGGACAAACCAGACCTCAGCTCTATCAAAAAATGACGGATTTTATTTTGAAAAATTTGTAAAATTCCTCAAATACAAAAGCAAAATCCCTCTCTTTGGAAAGGGATTTTTTATTTCATACAAAAATCCTATTTTTGAGAAATTTGATTTTTATGGAAAAAACCACGGCAAAACATCCAAAAGGACTTCCCTATTTATTTTTCACAGAAATGTGGGAACGTTTCGGATATTACCTTATTTTAGGAATTTTCGTTCTTTACATGATCGACAGTGAAAAAGGCGGATTAGCTTTCAATGATAAAACGGCAGATGATGTTTTCGGAACTTTTATCGCACTAACTTATCTTACGCCTTTTTTGGGAGGATTTCTTGCAGACCGACTTTTAGGTTATATAAAAGCCATCTATATTGGTGGAATTTTAATGGGTTTAGGCTATTTGGGAATCGGACTTTTTAAAGAATTACCATTATTTTATCTGTCTTTAGCTTTGGTAATCATAGGAAATGGATTTTTCAAACCAAGTATTTCTACACTTTTAGGAAATTTGTATAATGAAGAGCCTTACAAAGCCAATAAAGATGCAGGATACAATATTTTCTATATGGGAATTAATATTGGAGCATTCATTTGTAATATTATTGCTGCATTTATGCGTAACAAATATGGATGGGGACCTGCTTTTATGACAGCAGGAGCAGGAATGTTTCTTGGTTTGATTGTTTTCACGATTGGAAGACAACATATACTTCAAGCCAATGTTTTAAAACCGGTACAAGAAGGTGATACCAAAATTTCCGATGTTCTGTTAAAAGTTTTTCTTCCAGCAGTAATTGCTGGAGGAATTGGATGGATAATTCCTGGAAATATCTTTGGAAGCGATTCTACAGATGCTTTCATTTTTGCTTGTATTCCTGTGGTTTATTTCTACCTAATGCTTTGGGTAAAAGCTAATGCAGAAGACAAAAAACCAATTGGTGCTTTGTTGGCAATTTTCGCCGTAAGTTTAATGTTTTGGGCGGTTTTTAAGCAAAATGGAACCGCACTAACAAGATGGGCAAATTATTATACAGACAGAACGGTTCCAGT
>JAEZWE010000174.1 GCA_023420435.1 Bacteroidota bacterium | reverse complement strand
GTTTTGGACATTTCTTCAATGAGCAGAGCATTTAAAAAGAGGTACAGAATTCCCTACCAATTTAAAAAATAATTAAAGAAATCAGCAACATTTTTATTTCAATAATAAATAGATTTTATACCGAATTTTTAAATGTTGAGCCAGAATTTTAAGGAAAAAAAACCATCAGATGATTTTGATTCAGTAATTGGGAAAACTTATTTTAAAAAGTTCTATGAAAAAAATAGCATTACTTTTTCTCTTCATTTCAAATTTTTGTTTTTCGCAAAATCAAGAAGAACTTGCCATCCAAAAAACCATCAATCAACTTTTCGAAGGAATGCGAAATGCCGATTCTATCTCTGTTAAAAGCACATTTTCGGAAAATGCGGTAATGCAAACCATCAATTCCAAAACAGAAGTTCATTCAGAAGATTTTCGAAAATTTGCAAAATCGGTTTCCAATTTCAAAAAAGGAGATTTAGACGAAAAAATTGTTTTTGAATCCATCAAAATCGACGGAAATCTGGCTTCGGTTTGGACACCTTATCAATTCTATTTTCAAGGAAAATTTTTACATTGCGGCGTGAATAGTTTTCAACTCGTGAAACGAAATAATGTTTGGAAAATTCAATATTTAATCGATACCCGAAGAGAAGAAAATTGTAAGTAAACTTATCTGTTTTTACTTTTTTCTTCCTTACCTTCCTCAATTAATTCCTTCGTTTCTTCGTGTTCATCGTCTTCCAAATGTTCTATTTCATTTTTTTGAGAATCATCGGATTTGCAAATTCCAAACTCACAACGAATTGGAAAATGATCGGAACCAATGGCTTCTAAGACTTTTAAATCTTTTAAAAACAGTTCGGCACTGTGGAAAACCAAGTCTAATGGAATTCTCAAAAACCAATATTTCGCATGAAAAGAGGCTAAAATACCACGACCAACTCTTCCATCAATTAAACCGCTGTTTTTTCTAAAAAGTGAAGAAATTTCCGACCAAGCCACGGTATTAAAATCACCAATCACCAAAACCGGTTTTCCAATTTTTTTTACCCGTTTTGCAATGCTCAACAAATCACCGTCACGCTCTTTTGAAGTATCTTCTTCTGTTGGACTTGGTGGAGGTGGATGAACCGCAAAAACCACAAAATCTTCACCATTTTCAAACTTAAAATGTGCTTCAATACTGGGAAGATCATCTGCTACAAAAAAATGGGTTTTTACTTCCTGAAAAGGTATTTTACTGTAAAGATGCATTCCATAAGTATTTTCCAAAGGAACTTTTTCGGTATGCGGAAAATCGTTTTCCAGTTCGCTCAACTCTCTTTCCCAAATTTTGTTGCTTTCTATGGTAATAAAAATATCAGGATTTTCCTTTTTAATTAAATTTTTAAAACGCTTGAAATCAGTGTTAAACTGATAAATATTGGTAGAAATTACTTTCACAGTTGCACAATCAAAACTGGAAGAATTATTTTTTTTATAAAAACTGGTGAATTTGAAAAGAATAGAGCCGTGATAAATGATAAAACCAATCTGTATGGCATTAATCAGCCAAAACCAGACGTTTTTTTCATTCCAAATAAACATTCCGACAATCGCAAGAATTTGAAAAAAGAACAAATGGATTTTCATGAATTCCGGAACACGAAAAACCCAATGTTGGTTTTTGATGAGTGGCAAAACACCTAAAACAATCAGCAAAACCGAAAAAATGATGAAAAATAAATCCACAAACTTCTTTTGCGTAAATTTAGGAAAAACCTTTAGAATCCGTATTTTTGCGTATCAAAAAAAGTAATTTATGAAAATCGGAATTCTCGGAGGCGGACAATTGGGACGAATGCTCATTCAAAATGCATTGAAATATGATGACGAATTTTATACCTTGGATCCTGCTTCTGATGCGCCATGTTCTACGATTTCCCATTTCACAACAGGAAATTTCAACGATTACGAAACCGTTTTGGAATTTGGAAAAGACAAAGACGTCGTAACGATTGAAATTGAACATGTAAATTCTGATGCTTTGCAAGAGATTGAAAACCAAGGCGTAAAAGTGGTTCCGAATTCTTCGATTATTAAAATCATTCAGCAGAAAATTTTGCAGAAAAAATTTTATCAGGAAAACAATATTCCAAGTCCCGAATTTGAAATTATGGACGGAACTTCTGATGAAATAAAAATAGATTTTCCGTTTGTGCAAAAACTAAATACCGGAGGTTATGACGGAAAAGGAGTTCAGGTCATTCAAAATTCTGAAGATTTAAAAAATCTTTGGACAGAGGATTCCGTTTTAGAAAAATTGGTTGAAATCGATAAAGAATTATCCATCATCGTAGCCAAAAACGAAAACGGCGAGACCAAAACTTTTCCCGTAACCGAAATGGTTGCCGATCCCAAATTGAACTTGCTGGATTTTAATATTTGTCCGGCAAATATTTCGGAAGAAGTTCAGACTCAAATTGATGAAATAGCAAAAAAATTCATCAAAGCTGCTAATTCTCCAGGACTTTTCGCCATCGAACTTTTTCTCGATAAAAATGGAAAAGTTTGGGTGAATGAAACAGCTCCAAGATTGCACAATTCAGGGCATCAATCGCAAGAAGGAAATGCCAATTCGCAGTTCGAGCAAATGTATCGTATCGTGAAGAATTTACCTTTAGCAGACACTGAAATCAATGGTTTTTCCGGAATGTTGAATTTGGTTGGCGCTGAAAATTTTTCCGGAAAAGTAAAATACGAAGGTTTGGAAGAGGTGTTGAAACTCCCGAAAACCTACGTTCATCTCTACGGAAAATCCGAAACCAAACCCGGAAGAAAAATGGGACATATCAATGTTTTGGCAGATTCCCGGGAAGAATTGATGGAAAAATTAATTCATATAAAATCTTTGGTGAGGGTGGTCTCTTGATTTTATTAGTAAATTTTTTTATATAGGAACGAGGCATTATAGTTCCAATCTCTGTGAACTTTGATTGACTTTGGTTTTATAAAAATTGATAAGTGTCCAAATTATATTTTTAAATATTTATGATGAAAATCGAATATTCAGATTTTTTTAACTTTAATCCTTAAACTTTAAATTTAACAATGGTAGGAATTATCATGGGAAGCCAAAGCGATTTGGCGATTATGCAACAAGCAGCAGATTTTTTGAAATCTTTGGAAATTCCTTACGAATTAACGGTGGTTTCTGCGCACAGAACGCCGGAAAGAATGTGGGATTACGCAAAATCTGCAAAATCACGCGGTTTAAAAGTTATTATTGCCGGAGCTGGAGGAGCAGCGCATCTTCCGGGTATGGTGGCAAGTTGCACTACTTTACCTGTAATTGGCGTTCCGATTTTGTCGAGCAATTCTATTGATGGTTGGGATTCGGTTTTATCGATTTTACAAATGCCTTCCGGAATTCCTGTGGCAACAGTCGCTTTAAATGGCGCAGCAAATGCCGGAATTTTAGCGGCGAAAATTTTGGGAACTGCTGACGAAATTATTTCAGAAAAATTGGAAAAATATCAAAACGCTTTAAAAGACAAAGTTTTAGGAACAGTGGAAGAAATCAAAAAAATACATCCCAACCAATTTGATTAGTGTTTTTTAAATAAATTTAGAGATTCCAAATTCACTTGATAGTCATCTTCAATTGAATTTTATTGCATTTTTTATTTTCTCTTTTTAACTTTACATAAAATAAATTATTATGAAAAATGCAAGCATTATCGGACTTAAAGATGCCGATTGTAAAAATATTTCCGAAAAACTAAATGTACTTTTAGCCAATTATTCTGTTTTTTACCAAAATACAAGAGGTGCACATTGGAACATCAAAGGAGATCAGTTTTTTACACTTCATCCAAAATTTGAAGAATTATACAATAATTTGGTTCTGAAAATTGATGAAATAGCGGAAAGAATTTTAACCTTAGGATCTACTCCTAATCACAATTATTCCGATTATTTGAAACTGTCCACCATCAAAGAAAGTACAGATGTTTCGGACGGATCGAAATGTGTTCAAAATATTTTAAATTCTTTTAAAACCGTTATAGAACTGCAAAGGGAGCTTTTGGATACAACGGAAGAAGCCGGAGATGAAGGAACGAACTCGCAAATGAGTGATTACATTACAGAGCAGGAAAAAGAAGTTTGGATGTATAATTCTTACTTAGGAAAATAAAAAAAATCGCCGCAAGGCGATTTTTTTATTTCGTCAACCAAAGAAATGCGGAAGGAAATTCTCTCCTCCAAAACCATTCGTTATGTTTTCCGTCTTCATGTTCTTTGAAATAAATGTTTTTAGGTTTTACGCCTTTTAGTTTCAGCTTTTCAATAATTTGCAGGGTTTCTTTGTCCATACCTTCCTCCTCAAATTTACCTTGAATGAAATAGTATTTTTGATTTTTCAAATAAACCTTTTTATTTTGAATCCAGTGATTAAATTCTTTGGAATTAAACCAAAAAGCTGGCGAAAACGCTAAAATTTTACTGAACGTTTTTGAATATTCTATACCACCATAAACGGAAATTAAAGCACCTAAAGAACTTCCTCCCAAGATCGTGTTTTTAGGGTTGGGTTTTGTGTGATAATTTTTGTCGATGTAAGGTTTTAAAGTTTCTACGATAAATTTCATATAATTTTCACCATTTCCCCCGGCATTATATTTTTCATTTTTAAAGGTGGAAAGTTCATCGATTCTTTTTTCGCCGCCGTTATCAATACCCACCACAATGACCGATTTTCCGGTTTCTCTGAAAATTTGGTTTAGCGATTCATCAATTTGCCATTCTCCGGCATAGGCAGTTTTGTCATCAAATAAATTCTGACCGTCGTGAAGATACATAACGGGATATTTTTCACTCGATTTTTGGTAATTTGGAGGAAGGTAGATCCAAATTCTTCGTGTGGTATTGAGTTGCGGAATTTCAAAATTTTCTGAAATAATTTGGACGTTTTCAGATTTTGTGGATGTTTTTTCCTGAGAAAAAAACAAGCTTGAAAATAAAAATAAGAGGAAGGGTAAAAATTTCATTCCGTAAAAATAAAAAGACTTCCGTTTCCGAAAGTCTTTTTTATTTATTTTAATTGACCATTTCGGTTTCTAAAATACCAACTTTTTGCATGCAATTTTTCATTTTTTGGTAAGTTCTTTCAATATCATGATCCAATCCTATCGAAAAACGAATTAATCCTGGAGAAAGTCCCATTTTTTTCTGTTCATCTTCAGGGATTTCGGATGAAGTAGAAGTTCCGGAAGCAGAAAATAATGTTTTATAAAATCCTAAACTTACAGCTAAATAACCCAGATTTTCATTTTGCATCATTTCCATTAATTCATTGGCTTTTTCGACCGTTTTAACATCTAAAGCGATTAATCCTCCAAATCCGTATTCTTCATGCATCATTTTTTTAAATAAATCATGTTGAGGATGACTTTCCAGTCCTGGATATTTTACTTTTAATCCGTCTTTTTCCCATTCCTTGGCTAAAAACAATGCATTTTCACTGTGTTTTTTCATTCGGATGTGAAGTGTTCTTAAATTTTTCAAAATGCTTGCTGCCCGTAAACTGTCTATGGTTGGTCCTAATAACATACAGGCTCCCGAATTTACATTTTTTGTATCATTAATAAATTCTTGGGTTCCACAATAAACTCCAGCCACGGTATCGCTGCTTCCATTAATGAATTTGGTTAAACTGTGAATCACCATATCAGCGCCTAAAAATTTTGGTGAAATAGATAATGGAGAAAACGTGTTATCTACCACTAATTTTATTTGATGTTTTTTACAGATTTTTGAAAGTTCTGCTAAATCTGCCACCTCCAAAAGTGGATTGCTAACCGATTCGCAATAGATCACTTTTGTTTTTTCAGTAATGGCTTTTTCAACTTTTTCTAAATCCGTAATATCAACAAAAGTAGTTTGGATGTTATAATTGGGAAGAAAATTTTTCATAAAAGCATACGTTCCTCCATAAATGGTTCGGCTGGAAATAATATGATCTCCGGAATGACACAACTGTAAAAGAGTAGAAGTGATGGCGCCCATTCCTGAAGCGGTAACATTCGCACTTTCCGTTCCTTCCATTTCTGCTAAAGCTTGCGCCAAATAAAGTGAACTGGGAGAGGAATGTCTGGAGTAGAGATAACAACCTTCCGCATTTCCTTCAAAAGTATCGAACATGGTTTTTGCGGACAAAAAAGTATAGGTAGAACTGTCTGAAATAGATGGGTTTACCCCGCCAAATTCTCCAAAATACTGTAAATCCTGAATATTATTGGCTGCATTAAAATCTTTCATTATTTATTTTTTTTATTGGAATAAAACTAAAAATTTTAAGAATAAATGTCAATAAATTTTTATAAATTTAGAATTTAAAACTATAAAATATCAATATATTAGTTTTAAAATTTATTTTTATTGATAATTAGTATTGCTTACCAAAAAATCTTCCAATGAAACTGGACGAAAAAGATAAAAAACTGCTTTTTTTACTTCAACAAAACTCCAAAAGAACCACTAAAGAATTGGCCACCGAATTGAATCTCTCCGTTACGGCTGTTTTTGAAAGAATAAAAAAGTACGAAAAACAGAAAATAATAGATCAATATGTCGCTTTAGTAGATAAAGAAAAGCTGGACAGAAATTTTATGGTTTTTTGCCATGTAAAACTTATTCAACATAAAAAAGAATATATCGTACAATTTGAGAAAGAAATTATGAAATTTCCCGAAGTAATGGAATGTTTCCACGTAAGCGGAGACTACGATTATATTTTAAAAATTTGTGTAAAAGATATTAAAGAATACCGTGAATTTATGGTAGCGAAAATTACAAATCTGGAACATATTGCCAGTACACAAAGTTCTTTTACTATAAAGGAAGTGAAAAATTCAACGGCGGTATTTTTGGAGTGATTATACTG
>JAEZWE010000138.1 GCA_023420435.1 Bacteroidota bacterium | reverse complement strand
ATTAATAATGACGGTTCTGTATCAGGAACTTATACAGATCGTGATACCAGTCTTTACGGAATGTTGGCCAAAGAAAATTATCAGGAAAGTAATGAGTCCTATAAAAAACAATACAAAGATTCTTACGGAATCGATTTTACCGATATAAAATCAACGGATTTTGAGAATGGCGATTTTGAAAGTACCATGAACTTTACTTCCAACAGTATGATCGATGTTATAGGAAAAAAAATGGTCATTAATCCTATGCTTTTTCTTAATAAAACAAAAAACGAATTCAATCAGGCAGAAGAAAGAAGATATCCTATTGATTTTTTAAGTCCTTATACCACCACAAAGAAAATTGAATTGGAAATTCCTGAAGGTTATACCATAGAAAATTTACCAAAAAGTAAAAAGATCGTAACACAAGATAAAGAAATTTCTTATGCTTATATCGTTGAAAATGTAGGAAATAAAGTTGTAGTAACTTCTACTTTAAAGGTTGAAAGTGCAGAATATCCTAAAGAATATTATCCGGCATTCAAACAAATTTGGAAAACCGTGGTTGATAGTCAGAATCAAGTTTTAAGTTTAGTTAAGAAATAAAATTTAATGCTTCCAAATCGGAAGCATTTTTTTATTTTTGAAACTGTGGAAACTGTAGCCTTCATTATCAACCCAAATTCCGCTAAAGGTAATTACCAACCGATTTTGAGTGAAATCAAAAAAAAGTTGGTCAACCCCAATTTTTTTATTTCTGAATCTTTTGAAGGTACTGAAAAATTTATAGAAGAAAATTTAGAAAAAACGGAAATTTTTGTCGCTATTGGCGGAGATGGAACCATTTCTTCAGTCGCAAAAAAGCTAATTAATACACCTAAAATTCTTGCAATTTTTCCGGCCGGTTCTGGAAATGGTTTTTCCAACGAAACCAATTTCCGAAGAAATCTAAACGAACTTCTTGAAAAAATAAAGAACAGAAAATTCCGAAATATTGATACTTTTTTGGTGAATGAACATCTTTCCATCAACGTTTCAGGAACGGGGTTTGACGGAAAAGTGGTCAAAGAATTCGAAAAAACTTCAAGAGGATTCAAAAATTACATCAAAGTTTCCCTGCAAACTTTTTTTAAATATAAACCCATAAAAGTGAAATTTTTTGATGAGAAATTTAAAATTCATAACGGGAAATATTTGATGTTAAACATTGCAAACACCCGACAATTTGGAAATAATGCCTACATCGCACCACAAGCCAGTAAAACTGATGGTTTGGTAGATTTAGTTTTAGTGAAAAAATTTCCGCTACATTATTCGGCACTTTTTGCTTTTAGAATGTTTACCAAAAAATTAAAAAACGACGACTATTTAACTTATCTTCCGGTTTCAGAAATCGAGTTTAAAGTTTCCACTAAAAATTGGCATATTGACGGCGATTTCAAAAAAATAAAATCTCCCATTCATATCAAAGTTTTACCGAAAAGTCTGAAAATTTTAGTTTAACATTAGAAATATGAAACGAAAAATAAAGCGTACAGTTAGGGTTTCCCGATACATCATCTACAAAGAAACTTTGATTGATTATAAGGAGAAATTTTGGTCATTCATTGGTGCATTTATCGGAATTGGAATTATTGCTTTTGTACAATCGCATACATTTAATCAATTTGAAAATATTTTCTTAATTGGTTCTTTCGGTGCTTCTAGTGTTTTAATTTATGGAAATATCCAAAGTCCACTTGCACAACCTAGAAATTTGGTTGGTGGACATTTAGTTTCTGGTTTAGTTGGTGTTACTGTTTTTAAAATTTTTCCTGATATTATTTGGATTACGGCTCCTCTTGCTGTAGCATTTTCAATTGTTTTGATGCAATACACTAAAACATTACATCCACCAGGAGGAGCTACTGCACTCATTGCAATTATTGGTACCGAAAAAATAAAATCATTAGGGTATTTTTATGTTATTTCTCCTGTTTTGTCGGGAGTTTTAATTCTTTTGCTAGTTGCATTAATTTTTAATAACATTACCCATAAAAGGCTTTATCCATCAGAAGGGATTTTTTCTAATTTTATCCTAAAGAAAAGAAGAATAAAACGATTGAAAAAAGTAGTAAGTGCAGCTTTGAAAAAGAAATAAAATTACCTTAAAAATATTATTCTGCAGCAACAGAATCATCACCTCTACCATCAGCAACACCGGTTATTATTCCATTTTCGTCAATGATAATCATTTCTGTTCTTCCAATTCCTGAAATTTTTTGAATTTTATAATTCATTTTTTCTAATTCTGAAATGGTTGTTTCAGGGAAATTTTTTTCAACAGAGACAGTTTCAGGAAGCCATTGATGATGGAATTTCGGTGCATTAATGACCCAATTTGGAGAAAGTTTGAAATCAATAACATTCACAATACTTTGAAAAACAGAAGTAGGAATGGTAGTTCCACCCGGAGTTCCAACAACGATAAAAGGTTTTCCATTTTTTAAAACAATCGTTGGTGTCATGGAAGAAAGCATTCTCTTTCCGGGTTCTATTTTATTAGCTTCACCGCCAACTGCGCCAAACATATTGGGAACGCCGGGTTTTATGGAAAAATCGTCCATTTCGTTATTTAGAAAAAAACCGGCGTCAGAAACGACTACTTTACTTCCATATAAACCATTCAAAGTAGTGGTAACTGAAACAGCATTTCCCTTTTTATCCAAAACTGAAATATGCGTGGTTTCCGTAGATTCTTGAGGTGTTTTTATGATTTTTCCAACATCAGCACTTTTAGTGGCTTTGTTTGGATCATAAGATTTCCAACGATTTTTTAAATAGTCTTCGGAAATCAACATTTGGGTTTTATCGCTGATGAAATCAGGATCTCCCATATATTCTGCACGATCAGCGTAAGCTCTTCTTTCTGCTTCTACCATTATTTGCACCGCTTTTGTAGAATTTTGCGGGTAATTTTCCAAATTTTCAAAAGCACTCATTTTTAGCATTTGTGCCAATAAAATTCCGCCACTGGAAGGAAGTGGCATCGAAATAATTTCGTGATTTTTGTAACTGAATTCAATAGGTTTTCTTTGGATAACTTTATAATTTTTTAAATCGTTTAAAGAAATAATTCCGTTACCGTTTTTCATTTCGGAAGCAATTAATTCCGCAGTTTTTCCTTCATAGAAACCTTTTAAACCCTCTTTTTGAATTCTCTTTAGAGTATTCGCCAAATCTTTTTGAATTAATAAATCTCCCGATTTCCAATTTTCAGATTTTACAAAATCGGTTTTATTTTTATTGTGTTTTATAAATTCTTCACGCAAAGAATTTAATAAATTGGCTTCTCTTTCGGTAATGGCAAATCCTTGTTCCGCCAAATCAATCGCAGGTTGAATGAGCTTTTCCATCGAAAGATTTCCATGTTTCAAAGTTTCAAAAAAACCGGCAACAGAACCCGGAACTCCAACAGCAAGATGTCCATTTTGAGATAAATCGGTATTGGCTTTTCCGTTTTTATCGAGATACATATCTCTGAATGCTTTTTCCGGTGCTTTTTCCCGATAATCTAAAGTAAATTTTTCTCCATTATTTTTATAACCCACCAAAAAACCACCACCACCCAAATTTCCGGCTTGTGGATAAACTACAGCTAAAGCCAATTGTGTCGCAATAACTGCATCAAAGGCATTTCCCCCAATTTTTAAAATTTTGGCTCCGGCTTCGCTGGCTAATGGATGCGCAGAAACGACCATTCCTTTATTTTGTGTCCGGATTTCTTTTACGATATTAAAATGGGTAAACTGAGCTCCGTAAAATTGTGAAATGATGATGAATAAAAGAAAAACCTTTTTCATTTAAAATTTTATTTTAATCAAAATTAAAGATTTGTTTTCAAAACATTTTCAATTTTTTTAAATTTGCTTTTCACCAATTTAAAATAATATTCATGGAATCCTACATGGAAAAAATTCTTATTACCGGCGCTCTTGGACAAATCGGTACAGAGCTTACCAACAGATTAATCGATATTTATGGCGAAGAAAATGTAGTAGCTTCAGGTTTGGATCGGTGGGATAAGAAAACAACCCGTGCAAAATATTACGAAAGAATGGATGTTACCAATACCCAATTGGTGAGACAAGTGATTAAAGATTATGAAATAACGACGGTTTATCATTTGGCTTCTTTACTTTCCGGAACTTCAGAAAAACAACCTCTTTTTGCCTGGAAATTGAATATCGAACCACTTTTGCAATTTTGTGAAATGGCAAAAGAAGGGCTTTTGAAAAAGATTTTTTGGCCAAGTTCCATTGCAGTTTTCGGGAAAGGAATTCCGAAAGAAAATGTGGGACAAGATGTTGTATTAAATCCAACCACCGTTTATGGAATTTCGAAAATGGCGGGAGAGAAATGGTGCGAATATTATTTTGATAAATATGGTGTAGATGTACGTTCAATTCGTTATCCGGGATTAATTTCCTGGAAAACTCCTGCAGGAGGTGGAACAACGGATTATGCAGTGGAAATTTATTACGAAGCTATAGAAAATGGGAAATACACCAGTTTTATTTCAGAAAATACGGCAATGCCGATGTTGTATATGGATGATGCCATCAATGCTACTTTAAAATTAATGGAAGCTCCAAAAGAAAGTTTAACCGTTAGAACTTCTTATAATTTGGGTGGAATGAGTTTTACGCCAGCAGAATTAGCCAACGAAATAAAAAAAGAAATTCCGGATTTTGAAATTGATTATCAACCGGATTTTAGACAGGCTATTGCAGATTCTTGGCCGGCTTCCATTGATGATTCTGTAGCGAGAAAAGATTGGGGTTTAAGCTACGATTTTGATATTTCTGAAATGACTAAAGACATGATTAAAAATCTAAAAGTAAAGCTCAGCAGTAATTAATTCTTAAGTTAAAATAATTTAAAATCTGTAATTTCGGTTGCAGATTTTTTTTTAAAAGTGTATCGTTTAT
>JAEZWE010000123.1 GCA_023420435.1 Bacteroidota bacterium | reverse complement strand
CAAATATAGCTTCAAAACAAACCGAAGTAACGGTTAGGAAATTTTCGTCAACTTTTATTTCTGTACCCTTATCACTCTTTATTTTTCCACCTTTTGGAGCAATAATCTTGCAAATTGCACCTTGTTTTTCAAGTTTGTTTTTGAATTCGTTCAAACTGTTTTCGTTCACATTAATGTCGCAAAGAATTCCGATTACTCGAGTTTTAATATCGCCCGTATTGTGAGCAGTCATCGATAATTTATCAGATTTGTATGTAACAGCATTGGCATTTTTAGGTTGATGATTTTTTGGATTTTCATCAGCACCAATGTTTTGGTTCATAGGCATATCAATTTTAGTAGGAATTTTCAATCCCAATTGATCAGCAACTTTTTTGGCTACTTCTTTATCAATTTGATTCAGAAGATAACAAACACGTTCTTTCACATGGTCGTAATTCACTTTACTCAGCTCAAATGCATAGGCATCGATCATGTGTCGCTTTTCGTGTTCAGTTAATGAATTCATGAACAATTTTGGTTGAGAAAAATGATCACTGAAACTTTCGCTTCTGTTTCTAATTTTATGGGCATCAATCCTTTCTGGAAAACTGGTAAAACCACCATCCTTCATCATGGCCTGAAAAGGACAACCTCCTCCCAAACTGTTCGGATGATATGCCGTTGTTCCTTTGTTCACAGTCATTCTCATGTGTGCATCCCGCTGATTATTATGTACTGGTGCTACAGATCTGTTGATGGGAATTTCATGGAAATTTGGACTTCCTAACCGTGAAAGTTGCGTATCCGTGTAAGAAAAAAGCCTTCCCTGAAGTAATGGATCGTTGGTGAAATCGATACCTGGAACAATATGTCCCGGATGAAATGCCACTTGCTCTGTTTCTGCGAAGAAATTTTCAGGGTTTTTATTTAAAGTCATTTTTCCTACAATCCTTACCGGAACCATTTCTTCAGGAATTAACTTAGTGGGATCTAAAAGGTCAAAATCAAATTTAAATTCGTCTTCTTCCGGAACAATCTGAAGTCCAAGTTCCCATTCAGGATAATTTCCCTGATCAATATTTTCCCATAAATCGCGGCGATGAAAATCGGGATCTTTTCCTGAAATTTTGGTTGCTTCGTCCCAACATACAGAGTGAACGCCCAATTTTGGCTTCCAGTGGAATTTTACAAAACTCGATTTGCCGTCCTTGTTAACCAGTCTGAAGGTATGTATACCAAAACCCTCCATCATTCTTAACGATTTTGGAATTCCGCGGTCACTCATCACCCAAGAAACCATGTGTAGAGTTTCCGGAACCAATGAAACAAAATCCCAAAAAGTATCATGGGCAGACGCAGCTTGTGGAATCTCGTGGTGTGGTTCTGGTTTTACTGCATGGATAAAATCAGGAAATTTCATTGCATCCTGAATGGCAAACACAGGAATATTGTTCCCCACCAAATCGAATATGCCTTCGTCGGTGTAAAACTTTACTGCAAAACCGCGCACATCTCTTGCTAAATCTGTCGAACCTTTAGAACCGGCAACGGTAGAAAATCTTACAAATACTGGTGTTTTTATAGAAGTATCATTAAGAAATCCTGCTTTGGTAACGTCTTCTTGACTTTCATAAAGTTCAAAAATACCGTGAGCAGCACTACCACGTGCATGTACAATTCTTTCAGGAATTCTTTCGTGATCAAAATGCGTGATTTTTTCTCGGAGAATAAAATCTTCTAAAAGAGATGGTCCACGTTCGCCAGATTTCAGAGAGTTGTTGTTATCATTTATTTTTACCCCTTGATTCGTGGTAAGGAATTGGTTTTCGGGGTTAGAAATGTTTTTTTCCAAATCTGCTTGTTTTCTATTTTGATTTTGGATGTTTTTTTTTGAAGTTTTCATAGAATTGAGGGTAAAAAAGCGGTTCGAAAACCGCCAGTTTGTTATTTTGCTTTTAGATTGATTTCTGATTTAGCAAGTTTAGTGAGGTCTTTATCGCAATTTTTTTCTTGCGCTAGAGTCTCTAACATCAGTTTTAGTACGTCTTTCTGTCCCAGTAATTTTGCATAAGTTGCCAATGTTCCGTAGGAAGCAATTTCGTAATGTTCCACTTTTTGTGCCGCAGCAATGATCGCAGCATCTCGAACTGCGCCTGGTTCTGTTTCTTCCAAAATACCTTCTGCTTCTTTTAACAAACCATCCATAGCATCACACTTCACAGCTTCAGGTTTTAATTTCAGTGCTTTAAAAGCATCTTCCAAACGCTTTACCTGATCTTTAGTTTCATCTAAATGCTTGTTAATACTCTCTTTCAACTTCTTGGAAGTTGCATTTTTAGACATTTTCGGGAGATTTTTTACCAGTGCTTTTTCAGCCCAGTATAAATCCTTCATGCCGTCAATCATAAAATCTTTTAATTTTTCTGCGGCATCTTTTTTAGGTGCCACTTTACCTTGAGCAGTTGTTTTTTTAGCCATATTGTTATTTATTAATGTTTGATAATGAAAATTAAAGCATTATTACTGTAAAATTAGTAAATATTGATTGAGTTGATTGATAAAATGAAAATCATGTAAGATTGTTATGATACGATGTAAAAATTAATATTAACTTTGGAAATTTCATGAATCCTGTGAATCTATTTATCATCTAACTAATATTTTTACTTTAGATTTATTCATTTATATTTGTTGCATTCAATAAACTCTATTATTCATAACTTTTGTGGCAAACATTGTAGAAGAAATTAAAAAACCGATAGTGCTAGAAATGAAACTTTTCGAGCAAAAGTTTTACGAATCCATGCAAAGCAATGTTCCGCTTCTCGACAAAGTTACCCGCTTTATTGTTACCACCAAAGGAAAACAAATGCGTCCAATGTTTGTCTTTCTTTGCGCAAAATTAGTGGGCAATGTTAACGAAAAAACCTTTCGTGGCGCTTCCATGATAGAACTGATTCATACGGCAACTTTGGTTCACGATGATGTTGTGGACGAAAGTTTTAAACGTAGAAATTTCTTCTCGATAAATGCTCTTTGGAAAAATAAAATTGCCGTTTTAGTGGGTGATTATTTGCTTTCGAAATCTGTTTTACTTTCAACAGACCATAAAGATTTTGATTTGTTGGCGGTAATTTCCCGAACCATTCGTGAAATGAGTGAAGGCGAATTGCTTCAACTGGAAAAAGCCCGAAAATTAGATATTACCGAGGAAGTTTACTACGATATTATCCGCCAAAAAACGGCTACCTTAATTGCAGCTTGTTGCGAAATTGGCGTTTTGTCGAACAATGTTGATGAAAATTTAGCCAAAAAAATGATGGACTTCGGAACATTTACCGGAATGGCTTTTCAGATAAAAGATGATTTGTTTGATTATCTTTCTTCCAATGTCATCGGAAAACCGGTGGGAATTGACATTAAAGAACAAAAAATGACGCTTCCATTAATTCACACTTTGAAAAATGCCAGCGAAAAAGACCGAAAATATTATTTTGACACGATTAAAAGATTCAACAATAATCCCAAAAGAGTAAAGGAATTAATAGAATTTGTGAAAAATTCCGGCGGCTTGGATTATGCTATGACTGTCATGAAAGACTTTCAGCAAAAAGCCAAAAATATTTTGGATGAATTTTCTGATTCTGAAGCAAAGCATTCGCTTTCATTAATGTTGGATTATGTCATTGAAAGGAAATTTTAGAAAATTTATTACCCATTTTTCGCTTCTAAAATTCAAATAGTTTTTTTTGATTATTTTTTTTTAAGTATAAAAAAAATTTCGCCATCATTTTAAAAATTCACCAAAATGAACAGCAAAAACATAGAGCGTATTTTCCAAATGCCTTTTGCTTCTGTTTATCCGCACTATATCAC
>JAEZWE010000192.1 GCA_023420435.1 Bacteroidota bacterium | reverse complement strand
TCCATATCCTAATGGAATTCCAAATCTTTGTGTAGTTCCAACCGCACAATCTGCACCCAAATCAGCCGGAGATTTTATCTTTACTAAAGCTAAAGGATCACAAGCTACCACAACTTGAAGATGGTGTTCTTTATAATATTGGATATTTTCAGAATAATCTACAACAATTCCATTTTTACCAGGATATTGAAGTAAAACGCCAAAATAAGTTTCGTTGAACTGGTGATTTTTATAATTTCCTACAATAATATCAATTCCCAAACCTTCTGCTTTTGTTTTCAAAACGGCAATGGTTTGTGGCAAAACCAAATCGGAAACAAAAAATTTCTGAGAACCTAATTTTTTCTGTTCTTTTGTTCTGCTCTCAAAAAACATGTGCATTGCTTCAGCCGCAGCGGTAGATTCATCCAACAATGAGGCATTGGCTAATGGAAAACCGGTTAAATCCGCAACAACCGTTTGATAATTTAACAAAGCTTCTAACCTACCTTGAGCAATTTCTGCCTGATACGGAGTATAAGCAGTGTACCAACTTGGATTTTCCAAAATATTTCGCTGTATCGGGGAAGGTAAAATGGAATTGTTATAACCAAAACCAATATAGGTATCAAAATTGATATTTTTGGCAGCTAATTCTACGGAATGACTTAACATTTCATATTCCGAAAGCGCCGGTGAAATATCCAGATCCTTTTCCAAACGAATGGAAGAAGGTATGGTTTGATTAATTAATTCGTCTATTGAAGACACACCGATTTTTTCCAGCATTTCCTTTTTATCAGCATCATTAAGGGAAATGTGGCGGTTTACAAACTGCGTTGTATTCATCATATTTATTAGATTATTTTTTCTGAATTTAGGTTCGTAAAAATACAAATTTCAGCACACTTGTACAATGATGATTTTTTTTAAAATTCTACTATCTGTATTTGTTCTAAATAAAAATGTATATTTGCGAAATGAATCCACAAATTATTCCTTTTAAAATAGCTCCGCTTGCGCCGGCTTTCGGCTTTTCCGAAGAAATGCTTTGTACAAAAAAGAAATGTTGCAAAAAATTTAAAAAAGGAAAACGCTGCAAAAAATGTCCGGGAAGACTTAAAATGGCGTAGTGAAGTGAGGATTTTCTTCCTGCTTTAATATTTCTATTTCAGGAAAAATAATTTTTATTGCTAAAAGTAATAAAGAAATTAAAAGTACCACCCACAATATTATTTTCGTTTGTTTGGGTAGTACACTTCTCTTTCTAAAATCTTCTTCTTTCGGTGCATAACTGCTTTCAAAAAAATTAGTTTCCGATTTTTCGGGGGCAAAAATTTCAGTAACCGTAATTCCTTTTACAATGGTTTTCCGAAGGAATGTATTGGTAGCATGCAAAACCACGTGAAATTTTCCATTTTGAAATTCTGTGATTTTGAAAGATTTTTCTCCATAACTTTTCTCCAATCCAAAAGGTAAAATTTTTACCACATCTGCATTGCTGGTTTGCCAGTTCAAAATAATCTCCTCTCCTTTCATCGCTCTAATTTTATTTGATGTAAAAGTTTTAATGAGCGGCGGTAAATTTGATTTAGAATTTTGATTATTTTTTTCTAAATTTTGATCGTAAAATTTTCTTGTTTCCCTGTTACTCAACGCTTCATAAGCTTCCTGAACTTCTTTAAAACGTTCAGAAAAAAAATCGTCGTCAATATTTTTATCGGGATGATATTTTAGAGAAAGTTTACGATAGGCTTTCTTGATTTCCTCATCAGAAGCCTCATTTTTAACCCCAAGAAAATAATAGTAGTCTTTCAATTTTCAACTTATTCCCACAAAAATATTGATTTATTTTTATAATTTTAGTTCAGAAAATCAATGTTTATGCATTCTTCAGGAAAAGACGATATCAAAATTTCAAAAAAGAAAATTCATTATCCCATAAAACAGGAATTGATGGATTATCTTTTTAAATATGACCGATCCATAAAATCGCCTATCACATACGAAGATTTAATGCGTTTTATCGATCATTTTCCGATTTTGGATAATTATGAAAAAGATACTTTATGGGAAGGTGTTATGTTTGCGCATTATGAGCAAGACGAAATTTACAAAGGTTTGGTAAAAATTTACCAGAGATTACGTTCTGACGGTAATGAAGAAGCTGCAGAACATTTGGTTGTGGACAGTGTGGATTACTGCACTTTTGGAAATTCGCATCCTTTCAGAATAAAAATCCGGAATGTTTACAATGATATCCACGATTATTTTTATGTAAAAAAAGCGGATGCTTCCAGAATTTATGGTTTGGAATTAGAATATTTGCTTTCTCCAAACCGTGTTTATTTTTTGGTTCACGGAAATACCTTAATTGAAGAACATATTGCAGGAATTCCCGGAGATGTTTTTCTGGAACGTTTTGTAAATGAAAACAGCAACAAAAAAAGAATCGCCAAAGAATTTGTGAAATTTAATGAACGTTGTTTTCTGCGACTTTTAGGTGACCAAAGATCTTATAATTTCGTGATTGAAATGACGCCGGATTTTGATGAAGTGAAGTACAGAATTCGCAGCATTGATTTTGACCAGCAAAGTTATGAGGGCAGAATAAACACTTATAAACCTCAGTTTTTTCGGGAAAATTTGGATTATGTAAAATTTGTTTCAGAAAATATTGAAGAATCTTCGATACGGCAATATCAGCATGAGGAGCGGTCTATCATGGCTAAAAGAATGATTGTAGGTTCAACCCGATTAAAAAAATTAATTTCTATCATGAAAAAAGATGAAATTGCTCCCAAAGAAAAAGTAATTCAGCTTCGTGAAGAAATTTACAATTATTTAAACGACAACGAACTGAAAAACTGTGAAACCATGGGCGATATTGTGGAAGCGGTGCTTAATTTTACTTTGAGAAATTACGAAACTTCAGTTACTGGAAAATAAATTTCAAATTTTTTAATAAAAATAAAAAAAACACCCGCAGAAATTCTGCGGATGTTCTCTTGATTAGTTGATTGAAAATATTTTTTAAGCTTCTGCTTTTTCCGTTTTGAAAGCATTTTTAGAGCAACATTTGGATGAAAATTTAGCTTTGAATTTATCTTTTAGTTCTGCATATTTTTCGTCATCCAGTTCACGAATTTTATCTGCAAAACCGAAAGGTGTTTTTTCTTTGATATCGTATTCTTCAAAAATACCTTTCATAAATTTTCTTCTTTCGCACATTTTCTTTGCTGCTAAAGCTACTCCTACTACTGCAAGTGCTCCTAAAGCACCTTTTAAATTTGAATTTTTCATTTTTTAAATTTTAAATTTTACTACTTTTCGTTGTTTTTAGTGAAGACGGATAAACTTCAGAATTACTTTAATTTTTTTTAAATTTTATACAAGAAAATCACTCTTGTAACTCATTGATTTATAAAAAAAAAACGAGCAAAAAACCCGTTTAATTTTCATCTTTAAAGAAACCTGTTCCGCAACGTTTGCGCCATATTTCTTTAAATTTTTCTTTTTCTTCGTCCGTCATTCCCGACATTTTGCGTTCCATCATTTTTTCTTTAAAATTTCCAAATTTTCCTTTTCCAAAATGGAAACCACCGAAAAGAATTTTGCTCAAAATTAAAATTCCCATGGCTTGCCAAAATGAGATGGATTTCACGCCGATAATTTCCGGCAAAAGCAAATTCCAAAGCCACATCACGATAAGGGTTACGGCGAACAAAATAAGGGGCGGAATAAGGAAAAATAAAAATTTCGATTTTTTATGTCTGTTCATTTTTACTGATTTAATTCGTTATACAATTGCTGCAATCTCACCCGCAAATGTTTTACGGCATACTGTTTTCTACTGATGATGGTTTTCAAATTTTCGCCCTGTTCATCGGCAATTTGCTGAAGTGTTTTATCGTTGAGTTTATTTTCTGTAAAAACCAAACGCTGTTTTTCAGGGAGCTCTTCCAATGCTGCAAAAAGTTGTTTCCAAACTTCGTCCTGAAAAAGTTTGAGTTCCGCATCTGCACTTTCATCCAAAAGCAAAATATTTTTTATGGAGAAACTTCCATCTTCATATACAAAATCTTCCAAATTTTCGGTGGTTTTCTTGCGGTATTTATCGATGATTTTATTGCTAGACACTTTGTACAGCCAACTTCCGACGTTTACAATTTCGGAAATATTGGTGATATTACTAAACTGATACCACACTTCCTGCAAAATATCTTCTGCATCTTCTGTATTTTTTACTTTGGGACGGATGAAAGACATCAATCTTCCACGATAATCTTTTACCGCTTGCGAAATAATGTTTTGCTTTTCCGTTTCAGCCATTAATGAAATTGTTGCTGTCATATTGGATATGACGATTGCAAATTTAGATTACTTTAAATTTTTTAAAATTTTTGATTTTGAATATAATGATAGAAGTGCGATCTAAATTTCAACTCAAATAAACTCCGAAAAACCAAGTCCAGGCAATTAATAGGATTTGCATAGGAATACGTTCTTTATACAAATAATTCATTCCGGGACCTGAAAAATCTGCTTTAAATAAATTGATATTTTTATTGGAAGAATTAATGTTGGCGATAAATACGATGAGCAAAAAGATGATGAGTAAAATAGCGGTTAGTTTTCGCAATTCGGGAATTAAAAGTCCGATTCCTGCTGCAATTTCGAGAATTCCCGTTAAATAAACCAAAAACATTTTTGCGGGAATAAAATCGGGAATCATCATTGCCATTCCTTTTTGAAATTTGAAATGCGCCAATCCTGTAAATATGATAAAAGCAGCCATTCCGAAATTTCCTGCGAAAAGGAAATTCCAATTTCCCTGAACAATTTTTGTTGTGATTAAGGATAAAATAAAAGCAACAAAAAGGATGTAAAGTAGTTTCATAATTTTGAATTTATTTTTGGAATAAAGCCTATTTTCAGGAAACGTAAAGCGGGCTAAAGCCCGCCCAAATTATTTTTTCTATTCTCTGCAAGTTTTTTCACCCGTTCAAAACCTTTTACAAATCCGTTTTTCATATTTTCAGCATATTCACTCATGGTTTGAAGTTCACCCTGCAATTTGGTGTAATCTACCAGTTCTGTAAGAAAATATTTCTCTTGCGCACCGCTCCATTCTTCAATTTCTTTAGAATCGGTGATTTCCTCACCATTTTCAATATATCCCAAATGTTTGAAGACCACTTCATAAGGTTCATTTAAACTTTGAATGGTAGAAATCATACCGTTTTGTCCAGTAGAATCGAGAAAAACGGTTCTTCCGCACACTTTCCAATCCGATTCGTAAGATCCGCCATTATTTTCTCCTTCACAAAAAAATTGAGTCCATTCTGCATAGGTTGATTTGTCCCAAAGAATCTTCCAGATTTCTTCGGCTGTTGCATTAATTTCGATGGTATGTGAGATGGTTTCCATATTTTAAAATTTTAAGTTTTGAATTAATTTTCTTCTACCCAATTTTTGAATTTTCAGAAAAAATAACAAATTGATAAAAGAATTTGTATTTTTTATTATTTCATCAAATGATCATTATGGAATAGTTTAAGCCAAAACAGCTCAAATTCTTTTCTAGTGATTTTCCACATATTTATGAAAGTTATTCAAAATAGCGTACCAACCGTCTCTTTGCATTTCGCGGGAATTTTGTTTTTCCGGATCGAAGGTTTGGATAATTTCCGTGGTGTTTTCGTCTATTTTATTGAATTTCACTTCTAGCTTTCTGCCGTCTTCCAAATGGTATTTTATCAATTCTTGCGGAATAATTTCATCGTAAATTCCAATAAAATCAAAACCAAAACTTCCGTCTTTAGCTTCCATTCTGGTTTGTAGTTTTCCGCCAATTTCTAAATTATTTTCGGCTTTTGTACAGTGCCAGGTTTCGTGGGCGAAGTTCCATTTTACAATATGTTTAGGATCGTTCATATACTTCCAAACTTTTTCTACTGGCGCTAAAATGGTGATATCTATTTTGATGGGCTCCATATTTTTTTAAGATTTCGAATTTTTAAATTTACGATAAAATTAAAAAACTGCCTTGTATAAATTGTAAAGCAGTTTTTTAATTTGATCATTTTTTTTTTTTGATTATCCGTTTTTAGTAATAATTGGTTTACTCTGAAAACAAATGAAACCATTAAATTTACAAATCTGTATAAACGTCGTTTCACTTTGGTTTATTAATAGTGACCACTGAGAAACAGCGTACAGAGAGATTCATTTATAATGAATTATGTTTAAAGGCAGGCTTTCAGATATTTTTAATTCATCGAGTGAATTCCTAACATATTTCCGTCCTGATCTCAGCAAAGTGCCATAAAACCCTGATCTCCAATGGACATTTTCGATTGGTGAATTTTTCCTCCGGCTGCTTCTTCTCTGAACGCTTCAATACTGTGAGACAGTTCCTGAAAAACATCGTATTCAATTTTCCAAAGAACACAGTCTGTAACTGCTTCAAGATTTTCCTTGCTTGGAATTTTTTGAAAAAGTGAAGACGGAATAATCAAAATTTCGTTTACTGTAAAAAATTCGGTTGTTATTTCATTATTGTCATAATTATGAGCAAAAGCTCGAACCAAATCTTCATCCAAAAGTTAATATTCATCGGGTGTTTCACCTTCTTTCAATCGAAAATCTCCTTTTTTGAATTCCACACGAATATGTGATTCTGGAAGTTTTCAAATCTTCTTCAGTGCATAAAGGATGCTGGTAAATGTATTTAAAAACTGAATTCATTTAAAACAATGATAATTGAATTCCGCCGTTTCCCTCCACATTTTTTGGCGGTTTTGAATCGCCGAAAACCGTTTTCCCGTCGAAACGCCACGAGTTTTTGCGCTCTTCTTCAATCACTTCCTGAATATCGAAATTCGGAGTAAAGTTTTCTTCAATCTTCAAATTAATCTCATACAGTTTCTTAATTGCCTGAAGTTTTTCAGAATTTCCGAGTTTTGCTTTTTCAATTCCCGATTTTAAAATATTGATGGTTTCATCATAAGTTTTGATGGGAACAGGAAAAGGATGACCGTCTTTTCCGC
>JAEZWE010000082.1 GCA_023420435.1 Bacteroidota bacterium | reverse complement strand
AGAAGAAACAAACACGGTTTCAGAGAAAGAATGTCCACACCAAACGGAAGAAGAGTTTTGGCTGCAAGAAGAGCGAAAGGCAGAAAGAGTTTAACAGTTAGTGCATCTCGCGCTAAAAGGTAATTCTTAATTATCATATAAAAATATGCTTGAAAAAGAAATTTTTCAGGCATTTTTTGTTGTTAAAAATTGCCAAAATTTAGGAAAAAAACAAAGTTTTATCTACATTTGAATTCTCGAAATATCACTTATTAATTACCACAATGCCGCATAGACACGAAACCGGAGAAAACATCATCAATTTAGGCAATGCCACTATTTCTCAAAAAAACTTCACCGTTCTTAATAATGTAGATTTACACATCAAAAAAGGAAAGTTTTGCTATTTAATTGGCAAAACTGGTTCCGGAAAAAGTTCCCTTTTGAAAACACTTTACGGGCATATTCCATTAGCTGGAGGAACAGGAAGTGTTGCTGGATACGACCTTGCGAAACTTAGAAGTTCCGATATTCCCAATTTAAGACGAAAGCTTGGAATTGTTTTTCAGGATTTTCAACTTTTATCGGACAGAACGGTAGAGAAAAATTTAAAATTTGTTCTCGAAGCTACGGGTTGGAACGAAAAAGCAAAAATTGACGAAAGAATTAACGAGGTTTTAAGCAGTGTTGGTATGAAAACCAAAAAACACAAAATGCCGCATGAACTTTCCGGCGGAGAACAACAGCGTGTGGCCATTGCAAGAGCTTTGCTAAATCATCCGGAATTAATTTTAGCGGATGAACCTACAGGAAATTTGGATCCTGAAACATCTAATGAAATTATGACTCTTTTGAAACAAGTTGCAGTAGAAAATCATGCAGCTGTAGTTATGGCAACGCATGATTATCATATGATTCAAAATTTTCCCGGTGAAGCGATAAGATGTGAAGACGGAAAAGTAATCGTTTTAGATACAGCAGAACTTTTCGAATAGTTATTTTCCGAAAATATGAAAATCTTTAGTGATATCAAGATATTGGTCCGAGTATTTTCTCGGACTTTTTTCTATCACAAAATGCTCTTCAACCCAACTTTTTTCTGATTTTGAGAATTCTAAGATATTTCTTTTGAGAACGCCATTTTCAATGCCGAAAATATTTACTTTTCGAACCAAATTCAGTTTGAAATCATTTGCTGTTTCAACAAACTCTTTCGTAGAATCTGATGGAATAATTACGGACAAAATACCTTTTTCTTTTAAAAATTTTGAGGATTTTTCAATTAAATCCTTGAAATTCAACTCAACATTTTGTCTTGCTATAATATCTTTTTGGGAACTGTTGTCATCAAAATAAGGTGGATTGGAAACAATGAAATCAAACTTTTCAGAAGTGTGAAAATTTTTAAAATCTTCATGAGCTACTTTCAATCTTTCAAAAAAAGGTGAATTTTCAAAATTTTGTTTGGTAAGATTGACCGCTACTTCATTAATATCCAAAGCCAAAATATCACAAAACGAGTTTCTTTGGGCAATCATCAGCGATATCAAACCTGTTCCAGAGCCAATTTCCAAAACTTTTTCAGCATTGGAAACATCACACAAAGCTCCCAACAAAACACCATCTGTACCTACCCGAAAAACATTTTTAGATTGTTGAATTTCAAATTTTTGAAAACGAAAAGGCTTCATTTATAAATTGGTTGGCAAACTAATGGTAAAAACACTTCCTCTACCCAACTGCGATTTTACACTAATTTCGCCTCCATAGTCTTCTATCATTCTGCGAACCATGGTTAACCCCAGTCCGGTTCCACTATTTTTTGTAGTAAAATTCGGCTCGAAAATTCTTTCTAATAAATCTTCGGGAATTCCGGTTCCGTTATCTTCAACCAAAATCGTAATTCGCTTGTTGATTTGTTCAATATCAACATTAATAATGGGCTCTTTATGATCTATTGAAGCTTGTTTTGCATTGGTCACCAAATTGGTAATAATTCTATTAAGATAAATTTTATCCATATTAATCATGATATTTTCTCGATTGCTGTGTAAGAAAATTTTATCATCATTAAAAATTCCTAAAATGGCTTCAATTTCTTTATTCAGATTAAAGGTTTCGTTATTTTTTTCGGGAAGTTGAGCAAATTGCGAAAAAGCGGAAGCTACCGTTGCTATCAAATCGATTTGATCCACCAAAGATTGACTCATATTTTTTACTCTTTGGTTGATGTTTGGATCTTGTGGATCGAATTTTCTTTCAAAATTTTGAATGGTAAGCTTCATCGGTGTTAGCGGATTTTTTACTTCATGTGCCACTTGTTTTGCCATTTCTCGCCAAGCTTGCTCTTTTTCCTGAAAAGCCAATCTTTCTTTTTGCTCCTGAATTTGCAAAATCATTTTGTTGTAAGCTTTCACCAATGCACTTAATTCATCATTATGATAATATTTTATAGGACGCATTTCCTTCTCGAAAAGCGTAATTCGGGTAATCATTTCCGAAAATTTTGTGATGGCTTTAGTAAGATTATTGGAAATAATCCAACTTAACCAAACACTAAAAAGGATGATTAAAAGATTTACCAAAACCATGTATTTTAAATATTTGTTCAAAACATCCAAATACGCTCCATCACTATGATAATAAGGAAGATACAAAACACCAACCGGCTCTAAAGAATTATTAGAGAGAATGGAATATGAAGAAGTTTTATTGGAACCAATTTGCGAGTCAAATTCTTGAACATCTACTCTTTTCCCAGTGATAATAACTTCCCGAAGAATTTTTTCTGGAATTTTCTTTTGTGAAACCAAACTGGCATCTTTACTGGAAATTAAAAAGTTACCGCTTAAATCATAAATAACAATTTCATGTTTATTGATGTCGGCAATTTCCATGATTTTATTTTTCAAAACACTCGGTAAATCCGCTGTTGTAACAGGATTTTGACTTATAGCATAGTCCAAAGAAGCCCAAACTGCATTGGTTTTGTTCTGCAAATCGGTTTGGCTTTGTTCAATTGCATTTCTTTTAATAATGTAATATGAAAGCACCGTAGCTCCGGTCATACTCAACAAACAGACAACCAAAAATCCCCAAAAAACTCGGTTTCTTAAACTGTAACCTCTATATTTTGACCATGCCATTTTGCTGATTCATTAATTTTGAAATATACTTTCCTACGATATCAAATTCAAGATTTACAATATCACCAATTTTTAAATTTTTCATATTCGTAAATTGCCAAGTATAAGGAATAATGGCTACAGAAAATTCAAAATCTGAACTATTTGCAACGGTTAAACTAATTCCATTTACGGTAATAGAGCCTTGTGGAACGGTAACAAAATTTCCTTGTTTATCATATTTAAAAGTAATATAAAAACTACCATCTCGATTTTCAATAGCAACTACTTCTCCAGTTTTGTCAACATGTCCCTGTACAATATGTCCATCTAATCTTCCATTCATCATCATACAACGTTCAAGATTTACGATACTTCCTTCTTTCCAATTGCCAAGATTGGTTTTTTCCAAAGTTTCATCAATAGCAGTTACCACATAATTTTCATCAGTAATTTCAACAACCGTTAAGCAACATCCATTATGAGCAAGACTTTGATCAATCTTCAATTCTGAATTAAAAGGACAGCTTAAAGTAAAATTGATATTCGATCCGGTTTTTTCAATTTTTTCAACAATTCCAACGGCTTCAATAATTCCTGTAAACATTCTTCTTAAATTTTTGTTTCCATTTCAACGGCTAAAAAACCCTGAAATTTCATCTTTATTTTACTACTTTTGTAACTTATGTAATCTTCAAAGATAATAAAAATGAACAGTTCAGGACAACATAAAGTAAGAGTAGGAATTTCGATTGGTGATTTCAATGGAATTGGTCCGGAAATTATTATGAAATCCCTTTCAGATAAAAGCATTACGGATTTTTTCACGCCTGTTATTTTTGGCTCCGGAAAACTGTTTACTTTCCAGAAAAATATTTTCAAACTGAACCTTAATTTTCAATACATTAACGAAGCAAGGCAAGCACAAGATGGAAAAATAAACATGGTGAATTTATGGAAAGATAATATTAATGTAGAACTGGGAAAACCCTCTGAAGAATCTACAAAAATGGCTATTGATTCTTTAGAAGCAGGAACCAATGCTTTAATGAACAGGGAAATTGATGTTTTAGTGACAGCTCCTATCAATAAAGACGAAATGGTAAAAATGGGATTCAAACATGCAGGTCACACCGGATATTTGGAAGAAAAATTCGATAAAAAAGGCTTAATGTTTTTAGTAACTGAAGATTTGAAAGTAGCAGTTTCAACGCATCATATTCCGATTTCGGATGTTGCTCAAAACATTTCAAAAGAGAAAATTAAAAAACAAATCAAGCTTTTAAATCAATGCTTAATTGAGGATTTCAACATTCAAAAACCGAAAATTGCTGTTTTAGGTTTAAACCCACATTCTGGAGATGGCGGAGTTATCGGAAATGAAGAAATTGAAATTATTGAACCAGCAATTAGCGAACTTTTTGATAATGGAATCATGACTTTTGGTCCATTTCCTGCAGACAGCTTTTTTCAACCAAATAAATACAGAAGCTATGATGCGGTTTTAGCGATGTATCACGATCAAGGATTAGCTCCTTTTAAAACACTGGCTTATGAAGAAGGCGTCAATTATACCGCTGGACTTCCTTTTGTGAGAACTTCTCCGGATCATGGTGTGGCTTATGACATTGCAGGAAAAAACGTTGCGGATCATCAAAGCTTTTCTGAGGCTATTTTTACAGGAATAAAAATTTTTAAAAACCGCTTGGAATATCAGAATTTAATGGAAAACCGACTTCGTCCAAGAAAAGCATTTGCAGACAGTGGTGTTGATGAAGATTTACCTGATGAAGAAGCATAATTTTTAAATATTTTTATTTAGAAATTCATAAAATAATATTCTTTAGCACTTTATAATAAATTTAATTTGTAGAATAAAAAAAATTGCATATTTTTGCACCCTCAATTATGGACAAGTTCAGAAACTACGAAGTAGCATTCACCGGCTTGAAAACCGGAAAGCACAAGTTTCAGTTTGAGATAGATAAAGCGTTCTTTGAACTTTTTGACACTGAAAAAGAATTTACAAATCCTAAAATTGTAGCTGATGTTCTTTTAGACAAACACTCCACATTTATGGAATTTTGGATAAAAACATCCGGTTCAGTTGATTTAATCTGTGATATTACCAACGAAATTTTTGATTATCCAATTGAAAATGAAATTAAAGTTTTGGTAAATTTCGGAGAAGAATATGATGACAGTGATGAAGATGTTATTACAATACCGAAAAACGATCATGCTTTTAATATCGCACAATTGGTTTATGAAGACGTAATGCTCTCCATCCCAATGAAGAAAATATCACCAAACATTAATGAAGAAGATTTGAAAATTCTCGAAAAATTCAGTCCAAAAGTTGAAGAAAACAATGAAAGCGAACAGGAAGGAGATCCAAGATGGGAAGCTTTACTAAAATTGAAAGAGAAAAATTAAAAAATAAATAGTTTAAATATGGTGAGATGATGAATCTCATCGCTCATCAAAAAAATTATTAAAAATGGCACATCCAAAGAGAAGACAATCGTCAACAAGAAGAGATAAGAGAAGAACACACTACAAAGCAGTAGTTCCTCAATTGGCAAAAGACGCTGCAACAGGTGAGCTTCACCTTTATCATAGAGCACATTGGCATGAAGGAAAATTATACTACAGAGGAAAAGTAGTGTTAGAGAAAGAAGTTGAAACAACCGAAGAAAACTAAAATTTAGAAAATTCTTCAAATTCATATAAAACCACTCGATTTTCATATAAATTGAGTGGTTTTTTGTTGTTTTTTGTGTTTTTTTGGTATCTTTGGCATAATAATAAAAATCAAAATTATGGACATCAGAGACATCCAAAATCTAATTAAATTTGTTTCTAAAGCAGAGGTTTCCGAAGTAAAATACAAAACAAAAGATTTTGAAATCACAATCAAAACTCCACTTGGTGGAAACGAAGTAAGTTATATTCCTCAGCAAGCAGTTTACCAATCAGCGCCTCAAGTTGCTCCGGTTTCTGCACCTGCTACACAAGCTCCTGCTGCTGAAAAATCGGAACCAGCTTCTGATGACAGCAAATTTGTAACGATAAAATCTCCAATGATTGGTACTTTCTACAGAAAACCTTCACCGGATAAAGATGTTTTTGTAAATGTAGGTGACGAAGTTTCTAACGGTAAAGTAGTTTGCGTAATTGAAGCGATGAAACTTTTCAACCAAATTGAATCTGAAGTTTCAGGAAAAATTGTAAAGATATTGGTAGATGACGCTACTCCTGTAGAATACGATCAACCATTATTCCTAGTTGATCCGTCTTAATCGGAATTTTAAATGATAAATAATAGATTTTGAATGTTTGCACATTTGAAATCAATTTAAAATTCAAAATTTAAAATTTAAAATTTCTAAAAGATGTTCAAAAAAATATTAATAGCCAATCGAGGCGAAATTGCGATGCGAATTCTTCGCACTTGTAAAGAAATGGGAATCAAAACAGTAGCTGTTTATTCAACTGCTGATAAAGACAGTCTTCATGTTAGATTTGCAGATGAAGCAGTTTGTATTGGTCCTGCAATGAGCAAAGATTCTTATTTGAAAATTTCAAATATTATTGCTGCTGCGGAAATTACCAATGCTGATGCTATTCATCCAGGTTACGGTTTCCTTTCAGAAAATTCAAATTTTTCAAGAATTTGCCAGGAAAACGGAATCAAATTTATTGGTGCTACACCTGAACAAATTGACAGAATGGGTGACAAAGCCAACGCAAAATCAACTATGATTGAAGCGGGAGTTCCTTGTGTACCAGGATCTGAAGGTTTAATCGATTCTTATGAACACGCTGCAAAAAATGCAAAAGAAATTGGTTATCCTGTGATGATTAAAGCTACTGCTGGTGGTGGTGGAAAAGGAATGCGCCGTGTTTGGAATGAAGAAGAATTGAAAGAACATTGGGAATCAGCAATTCAGGAAGCGGTTGCCGCTTTTGGTAACGGTGGGATGTATATGGAAAAACTGATTGAAGAACCGCGCCACATTGAAATACAGGTTGCAGGAGATCAGTTTGGAAAAGCTTGTCATTTATCTGAAAGAGATTGTTCCGTACAAAGAAGAAATCAAAAATTAACAGAAGAAACACCTTCTCCATTTATGACGGATGAACTTCGTGAAAAAATGGGTGAAGCTGCAGTAAAAGCTGCTGAATATATTGGTTATGAAGGAGTTGGAACGATAGAATTCTTGGTGGATAAGCACAGAAATTTCTATTTTATGGAAATGAACACTAGAATTCAAGTAGAGCATCCAATTACAGAACAAGTAATTGATTATGACCTGATTAGAGAACAGATTTTGCTTGCTGCAGGAACGCCAATTTCAGGAATTAATCACTATCCAAAACTGCATTCTATTGAATGCCGTATCAATGCTGAAGATCCTTATAACGATTTTCGCCCAAGTCCAGGAAAAATTACAAGATTAAATATTCCTGGTGGACACGGAATTAGAGTTGACACCCATGTTTATTCCGGATACACAATTCCATCAAATTATGATTCCATGATTGCAAAATTGATTACCACAGCACAAACCAGAGAAGAAGCAATAGCAAAAATGAGACGTGCATTAGAGGAATTTTACATTGAAGGAATCAAAACTACTATTCCTTTCCATAGACAATTAATGGAACATCCAGATTATTTAGCTGGTAATTACACCACCAAATTTATGGATGATTTTGAAATGGATCCAAAATACGATAATAACTAGTAAAAAACCGCTTCAAGTTGAAGCGGTTTTTTAAATTTATAATTATCAATAAGAATCACTAAATTTGTAAAAATTCATAAAAAATGTCCACAGCAATAAATACAAAAAATTCACAATATTTTATCAATCTTGAAAACGAACATGGAGCCCATAACTATCATCCTCTTCCAGTAGTTTTGGAAAAAGGAGAAGGAGTTTATGTTTGGGATGTAGAAGGGAAAAAATATTTTGATTTTCTCTCAGCTTATTCCGCTGTAAATCAAGGACATTCACACCCGAAAATTGTTGATGCTTTAGTTAATCAAGCTCAAAAATTAGCATTAACTTCAAGAGCGTTTTATAATTCAAATTTAGGAGAATACGAAAAGAGAATTACTTCACTTTTTAAATTTGACAAAATTCTTCCCATGAATTCTGGCGCAGAAGCCGTAGAAACTGCCGTGAAATTAGCAAGAAAATGGGCTTATGAAGTGAAAGGAATTTCAGAAAACCAAGCCAAAATTATCGTTTGTGAAAACAACTTCCATGGAAGAACAACTACCATTGTCTCTTTTTCCAACGATCCAGATGCCAATAAGAATTACGGACCTTTTACACCAGGTTTTGAAAAAATTCCTTACAATAATTTAGAAGCTTTAGAAAATATTTTAGAAAATGATTCTCAAAATATTGCAGCTTTCATGGCGGAACCAATTCAAGGTGAAGCTGGCGTTTTTGTTCCTGATGAAGGTTATTTGAAAAAAGCATCTGACTTATGTAAAAAATATAATGTTCTTTTTATTGCGGATGAAGTGCAAACCGGAATTGCAAGAACCGGAAAATTAATTGCCTGTTATCATGAAAATGTTCAACCGGACGTTTTAATTCTTGGAAAAGCACTTTCCGGAGGAATGTATCCTGTTTCTGCAGTTTTAGCGAACAACCACATTATGAACGTGATACAGCCCGGACAACACGGCTCAACGTTTGGTGGAAATCCATTAGCTTGTGCAGTTGCAATGGCGGCATTGGATGTTGTAGAAGAAGAGCAACTTTCTGAAAGAGCCGAAAAACTGGGACAAATTTTCAGAAATGAAATTCAAAAAATTATTGCAAAAACAGATTTAATTACTGCAGTTCGTGGAAAAGGTTTACTGAACGCCATCCTTATTAACGATACACCGGAAAGCAAAACTGCTTGGAATTTATGTGTGGCATTAAAGGATAACGGACTTTTAGCAAAACCAACTCATGGAAACATCATTCGTCTTGCACCACCTTTAGTAATTACTGAAGAACAATTGGCAGAATGTATTTCAATTTTGGAAAAAACAATTCTCGAATTTCAGAAATAAATGAAACTTTCCGTTGCTGTTATTACTTACAATGAGGAAAAAAATATAAAACGTTTTCTCAATTCAGTTTCAGATATTGCTGATGAAATTGTAATTACTGACAGCTTTTCTACTGATCGTACAGAAGAAATTGCCCGTAATAATCCTAAAGTAAAATTCATACAAAAAGATTTTGTTGGCTATGGCAAACAAAAGAATTTTGCCATTTCGCAATGTAATGGAGAATGGATTTTATTTCCAGACACCGATGAAATTATTGATGAAAAAGCAAAATCTTCCATTCTAAAAATCATTAATGAAAATCAGTCAAAAGAAGTGTTTTTAATCAATTTTGATAATATTTTATTGGGAAAAACTTTAAATTTTGGAGGTTGGGGAAAGGTTTCCAGAGAGCGTTTTTTTAAAAATGGAAGTGCAAAATATTCTGAAGATGATGTTCACGAAAGTTTTATCACCAGCTCAGAAAAAGGTATATTAGAAGGAAGAATTAAACATTACACTTATAGAAACATTCATCATCATATTGAAAAATCAAATTATTACACTTCGATGATGGCTGAACAAATGTTCAGAAAGGGGAAAAAATCATCCATAGCGAAAATATTTTTTAAACCTACTTTTCAATTTTTCAAAACTTATGTTTTAAAAGCCGGTTTTTTGGATGGATGGGTTGGTTTTTACATTGCTATTACAGCAGCTTTTTATACTTTTTTGAAGTATTCCAAACTTTATGAAAAAAACAAAAATTTGAATTAGTTAATTAATATCAACAACTATTATAAATTTCCAGATAAGATTTTGCCATGGTTTGATAAGAAAAATTTCCAGCTCTTCTATGTAATTCTGAAATTCGTTGCGATTTATTTTTTTCAAAATCTTCTAAACCTTCTTTGTAAACTTTTACAACTTCATCCGTAGAAAAATTTTCAAAATAATACGCCATATCACCTCCAATTTCGGGTAAACTGGTTCTATCACTTAGGAAAATCGGTTTTCCAAAATACATGGCTTCAATGGGTGGAATGCCAAAACCTTCAGCTAATGAAGGATGACAAAGAGATTCGCAATTTTGTAAAAGAAAATATTTTTCTTCTTCTGAGATGTTTTTTAACAAGTGAATTCTTTCGGAAACACCTAATTTATCCGCTTCTTCAAAAAATTCCTGTTTATAATTTTGCTTTTCATCGGAAGAGATTAAGACCAAAGATTTATCATTTTCCAAAAGCAATGGAAGCAATGTTTTCTGATTTTTTTTCGGAAAAAGCACACCGATGCTTAATATAAATGGTTTTTCTAAAAGATAATTTAAATTCTCTGATTGATAGTGCTTGTCTTGAGGAAAAATAATTCCATTATGGATAACCTCAATTTTTACATTTTCTTGTAATTTAAAAAGCTCTTTATTTTCTAAAAAATCTCGCTTTACGAAATTAGAAATACAGACAATAACATCTGCATTACCTATGTTTTTTTGTACCAAACGCTGCATTTTTCTTTTTTTGGAAGCTTTGCTGGCATCATGCAAAAAATTCAAATCGTGCAGGGTTACAATTTTCTTTGTTTTTGAATTTATTCTATGAAAATAATAAGAAAGCTGGTGAGAAACATGAACGACATCAAAATGTTTTGTTGAAAAATTTAAAAATTTATAAACAGGTTTCCAACTGATTACATTTTTAACACTTAACTTTTGAAGAATTTTCTTGGGCCCAAAAACAGAAATTTCATCATCATTCAACTCTTGTAAACCTAAAATCAGCGATTTACAAATGTTAGCAATTCCGGAATGCCCATAACGAAGTCTTTCCGCTTCTAATAATACTTTCTTCTTCATGTAATAAATATCCTCAAAATTATTAATTTTAAACAAATTTGTACTTTTGCGGAGATGAAAATTTGTGTTATCAGTTACGATTTCTGGGATTATGATAAGCATATCGTAGATGTCTTATGCAAAAAAGGGATTGATGCACATCATATCAAAATGACGGCTTATCGTTACCCAAATCTATTATCGAGAGCAAAAAATGCCTTTTCCAAAACAATTTTCAATAAAAATTTAAAAAAAATTGCAAGGCAGCAGCTCATTATCAATCAACTTGAAAAACTGGGTAAACAAGATCAAATTTTGGTGATTAGTCCGGAAACTATTGATCCTGAATTTCATCAAAAAATTAAAAAATTCTCCAATAGATATATTGCTTATCTATACGATTCACTTTCCAGAAATCCGGCAGAGAAAGTTTTGCAATATTTTGATGAAGTTTATAGCTTTGATATTGAGGACGCAAAACAATATGACTTTCAGCATTTGACGAATTATAATTATTTACCAAAAACCCAGAATTTTGAAAATAAATATGATTTAATATATGTAGGTTCCAACGATGAAAGAATTCAATTTTTAGAGAAAATGGCGGAGAAAATGGATGAAATTGAAAAAAAATATCGTTTCATCATTATAGGAAAACACAAATTTAAGAGCAATTCAAAACCAAAAAACGGATTTGAATTTCGAACAAAAAAAATTCCTCATCACGAATTGCCAAAATACTATCAAGAAGCACAAGCAGTTGTAGATTTGGTTCGTGAAGGACAAAGTGGATTGAGTTTCAGACCTTTTGAAGCCATGGCATTGGAGAAAAAACTGATTACCAATAACAAAAACATTAAAAATTACGATTTTTACAACCCAAATAATATTCTAATTTTGAATGAAGATTTTCAATTTATAGAAAAATCATTTTTTGAAACCAATTATGAACCAATTCCGGGACCCATTTTTGAAAAATATACATTAAATCATTGGGTTGAAACTATTTTTAAAATTTCATGAAAACATCGGTAGCGCTATGCACCTATAATGGTGAAAAATTTTTGCAGGAACAATTAGATTCTATCCTCAAGCAAACTGTTCCAGTAGATGAAATTGTTGTTTGTGATGACGGATCTACGGATTCAACAATTGAAATTTTGGAATCATACAGTAATAAAAATCCTGAGATTTTCAGAATTTTTAGAAATGAAGTTAATCTACGAAGCGTAAAAAATTTTGAAAAAGCAATTTCTCTTTGCTCTAACGAAATTATTTTTTTGAGCGATCAAGATGATTTGTGGATCGAAAATAAGGTGGAAAAAATTGTAAAAACATTTCAAGAAAATCCTGAAATTGAAGTTATTGCCACCAATGGTTTTGGAATGGATGAAAACGGAAAAAAACTAGATGTAATTACCATTTGGGATGTTCCTTCGATTGTCCGCGAAAATAATTTTCAGTTCAATTATTTTAATATTTTGAATTTAGTTGGAAATTTTGCAACAGGAGCAACAATGGCACTCAAAAAAGAAATTGTAAAAGAAATATTGCCTTTCCCACAGATTGATGGATTTCATCATGATGAATGGATAGCTTTGGTAAGTGCAAAAGATAATCGATTTTTCTTTTTGGATGAAAAACTGATTTCTTATCGTGAACATTCAACACAGCAAGTTGGCGGTGTTTTTTACGAAAATACGGTAAAAGAAAGAAAATCGCTCACCAATTTCTTTTCAATTGACAAACATGAGAAAAACTTTACTGAATATAAAAGATTTGTAAAAAGACTGGCTTCAGCCTATGAAAAAAATATTTCTTTGCTGGAAAAAGTAAATCAAAATAAAGAATTTTTCAGAGCTAATTTATTACAAATTGAAAAAAAATACCACGAAAACAGAGCCGCAATGAAAAAGAAGTATCCAATTCGATATTTTCTAATAAATTTGATAGATCAATTCACCAACAAAAGACAACTGAAAACTTATGTTTCAAAGTAATACCAACAGAAAAAAGCTAGAATTTTTCTTTAAATATCCTCATCTAAAAACCTTTTACAAGGGCACTATTTTAGATTTTAAAAGCATTGTTAGTATTTATGATAATATTGTTTTCAAAAAAAGTGATTCTGCAGAAATTTTTGGTAATACTTTTTATGGTTTAGAACCTGTTAATTATTATACTTTAGATGAAGTTTTCACTTCGGATATCTATCATTTTAAATGTAAAACAGAACAACCACTAATTGTTGATTGTGGAGCAAACATTGGTTTGAGCATGCTTTATTTTAAGCGGATTTTTCCAAAAGCTAAAATTCACGCTTTTGAACCTGACACAAAAAACTATGAATATTTTCTGAAAAATGTAAAATCTTTTGGTTGGGAAACAAGTGTTTTTCCTTATCAAAAATTAGTTTCCAACACAGACGGATACGAATTTTTCGAAGAGTTAGGAAATGCGGGAAGTAAAATTTCAAAAAATGACAGCGGAAAAAGAATCGAAAAAATTAGATTAAAAGATTTCTTGCTGTCTTTGGAATCTAAAATCAATTTCCTTAAAATAGACATTGAAGGTTCAGAATTTGATGTTCTTCCAGATTTAAAATCTATTTTCCCGAAAATTGAGAAAATGTATATTGAATTTCACTTGGATAAAAAC
>JAEZWE010000212.1 GCA_023420435.1 Bacteroidota bacterium | reverse complement strand
CCTCTACAATAGGTTGCCCAATGTTTCCACTTGGGTTTTCAATTTTTAGAATTTGGGCTAATGTTGGCGCAATGTCCGTCATATGATAAGGTGTTGCACTTGCTCCTTTTCTCGCTCCTTTTCCCATAAAAATTAATGGAATATGCGAATCATAAGAATTCCAAACGCTGTGTGTAGTTCCTTTTTTTGCATAAGTTGGAAGCATTCCGTCGTGAGAAACAATTTGTATATCTCCACTTCTTTGCCAGTTATAACCGTTAATAATTCTAGATTTTATAGGCTCCGGAATTGGAGAACTAGCCACTTTTTTTAAATCTACCGCATATAAAACCCGTGGATCTTTATTCAATTTTGAAATAATTTGTTGTTTAATGGCTTCTTCATCAAGATTTTTCTCAGCAATTAACTTTTGATTCAGATAAATTTGATAATTATCAATTCCCCAAATCAGTTTGTTATCAGCATATTTTATTTTTAAATCTTCTTCTAAATTTTTCTGCAAGCCGTCATCAAAGAAACCAGTTACCATTTTATTAGCTCTCATAAAACCTTCTGCATGAGCTCCACCATGATCTGCGGAAAGAAAAACCAAATATTCACCTCTTCCAATTTTGGCATCCAACATTTTGAAAAATTCTTCAAAATCTTTGTCCAACCGAATATAAGTATCTTGAATCTCCAACGAATTGGGACCAAAAGAATGTCCTATATAATCCGTTGAAGCAATATTAATCGCAAGGAAATCGGTATTTGAACTTTGTCCCATTTGATATCCTTCAACAGCCGCTTCTGCTGCTTTTAAAGTGAGTGTGTTACCAAAAGGAGTCGTCCTAATAATTCCTTTTTTTGACGCATAATCTGTAGCTAAATTTTGATACGGAAAAGTAGGCGTTTTTGCACTTCCCAAAAGATATTCCCATTCTACATTGTCTTCGCTACTTTCTTTATAATTTTCTTTTGGCATTAGGGTATTCCAACCTTTGGAAACTAATTTTTCACCCCAATTTTGTGCGTTAAAATTTTTCAACCATTGTGGAAGATCATTCATGTAATAAGAACTTGTTACAAAATGTCCGGTTCCTTCATCAAACCAAAAAGCACCGGTAGGATTATGACCTGCTGGAAGTATGGAAGCTCTGTCTTTTAGGGAAATTCCCACAATTTTAGACTGAAAATTGGAAGCAATAGCCAACTGATCTGTAATGGTTGTACTCCACAAATTTCTTGGAGAATGAGCACCAATTTTTTCAGAAGAAGAACTTATTCCTTTTACCGATTTATCTGTTGTACAATACACATTTTCACCAGATTCACGATTGGTCCAGTCATTTCCGGCAATTCCATGAATGGAAGGAACAGAACCTGTATAAATCGCAGTATGACCTAAAGCAGTAACTGTTGGAACATAATCAATCATGACATTATTCAGGTTATAACCTTCATTCATTAAACGGTTAAAGCCCCCATTTCCATAATATTTCTGAAAACGGTACAAAAAATCCCAACGCATTTGATCCACCACAATTCCTACCACCAATTTGGGTTTTCCAGAGGAATTATTTTTATTTTTTTGAGCATTGAAAGTGGTAAACGAAAACAATGCTAAAGCTAAAATCTGTATTTTTTTGAACATTTTATTTTATGATTTTGAGTTGCAAATTTAAAAGTTTAATCGCAAAAGAAGATGAACTAAAAATGAATAAAAGCAAAAAAAGCACCTTTTTCAAGATGCTTTTTCTTCTATATTTGATTTATTTTTAAAATCCTAAATCGCCATTTACTTCTCTTACTGCTTTTGCAGCTTCTGCGAATTTTGCTTTTTCGGCTTCCGTTAATTCGATTTCTACGATTTTTTCAACGCCATTTTTACCGATAATTGCCGGAACTCCTAAACAAATATCGCTTTGTCCGTATTCTCCATCCAACATCAAAGAACAAGGAATCATTTTTTTCTGATCACAAGCAATAGATTGAACAATTACAGAAACCGCAGCTCCTGGAGCATACCAAGCTGAAGTTCCTAATAATTTTGTTAAAGTAGCACCTCCAACCTTAGTTTCTTCAATCACGTAATTTTGTTTTTCTTCATTCAAAAATGCGGAAACCGGAACTCCATTTCTCGTAGCTTTGCTCATCAAAGGAAGCATACCTGTGTCGGAATGTGCTGCGATAACCATACCATCAACATCTGAAGCCGGACATTCCAACGCTTCGGAAAGTCTGTATTTGAAACGTGCACTATCCAAAGCTCCACCCATACCAATAATTCTTTCTTTTGGTAATCCTGAAGTTTTGTGAACCAAATAAGCCATCGTATCCATTGGATTGGAAACTACGATGATAATTACCTCTGGAGAATGTTTTACCAAATTAGCAGTTACATCTTTTACAATTCCTGCATTAATTCCGATTAATTCTTCTCTTGTCATTCCCGGTTTTCTGGGAATTCCTGAAGTGATAACAGCAACATGAGAACCTGCAGTTTTACTGTAATCTCCAGTTGTTCCGGTAATTTTAGTATCAAAACCATTCAAAGAAGCACACTGCATCAAATCCATGGCTTTTCCTTCGGCAAAACCTTCTTTAATATCCACCAAAACTACTTCCGAACAGAAGTTTTTCATTGCGATGTACTCTGCACAAGAAGCTCCTACTGCTCCTGCTCCAACTACGGTAACTTTCATAACTTTTATTATTTTAAATTTTGAATTCTAAATTTCTTGCGTCCCAAATTTACAAAATATTGAAATTTTGCACAATTTATCGGAGCATTTTTCAACAAAAATTAATCTTCTTTTTCAAAATACAAGCGGTAATATTTACCTTTTTCATCTTGTCCTGTTTCAATCATTTTCCGGTCACCGTGAACTGATTTAAAATATTAAATAGCGTCATTGAATTTTCTTAACATAAATCAATCTCTTATCCGTTTTTTGTTCGCTACATTTGTATAAACAATTTTGTAATGGAGTTTGATTTCAGGGAATATTTGCACGAAGGTTATCACCGCAGAAGATTTGATATTCAGAAGAAAAAGATTGAAAATTTTATTGATGAATTTTTTCATTTCGTCTTCTTATTGGATTATCACCGATGTTCCACGAAGAATGAAATCGGAACCCGTCTTGATGGTTTTAAAGCAGAATTTTCTGAAATCCTGAAATCAGTTTCCAACGAAAATCTGAACGCTGAAAATTTAGCAGAACATTTTTTTGAAACGTTTCCAAAAATTTATCTCGAACTCGAAAACGATGCTAAAGCTTTGTTGAAAAACGACCCTGCAGCAACGGACATCGAAGAAATTTATTACGCTTATCCCGGATTTTATGCGATTGCTATCTTCAGATTTGCGCATGAACTTCACTTGAAAAACGTTCCGCTAATTCCAAGAATTTGGACTGAATTTGCACATAGCAAAACCGGAATCGATATTCATCCCGGCGCAAAAATTGGTAAAAATTTCTTTATCGACCATGGAACCGGAATTGTTATCGGTGAAACAACCGTGATTGGCGATAATGTGAAACTGTATCAAGGGGTGACTTTGGGAGCACTTTCGGTTTCAAAAGATATTGCGAACACAAAACGTCATCCAACAATTGAAGACAATGTTACCATTTATTCCAACGCTACTATTCTTGGAGGAGAAACGGTGATTGGTGAAGGTAGTTTGATTGGCGGAAATGTTTGGATAACCTCAAGCATCCCTGCAAATTCTGTGGTTTATCATAAAGGACAGGTTATTATGAAGAATAAAAATCCGCAAAACGAACCGATTAATTATTTTATTTAAACAAAACATTAAAAAGATATGAAAGCAAACACAATATTAGCAACCATCGGCAAGACGCCATTGGTAAAAATCAACAAAATTTTTGGCGGTGATTATGAAGTTTGGATGAAACTCGAGAAACAAAATCCGGGTGGAAGCATTAAAGACAGAATCGCTTTGGCCATGATTGAAAAAGCTGAAAAAAAAGGCTTAATTAATAAAGATACCCTCATCATCGAGCCCACTTCAGGAAATACCGGTGTCGGTTTGGCAATGGTTTGTGCCGTGAAAGGTTACAAATTAGTTCTCGTGATGCCTGAAAGCATGAGTGTGGAACGCAGAAAACTGATGTCATCTTATGGAGCAGAATTCGTTTTGACGCCAAGAGAAAACGGAACCGGAGGAGCGGTAAAAAAAGCTACTGAAATGGTTGCAGAAATTGAAAATTCGTGGATGCCGCAACAATTTGAAAATTTGGCCAATCCCGAAATTCACGCTGCAACGACGGCACAGGAAATTATTGCAGACTTCGAAGGAAATTTCGATTACTTAATTACGGGTGTCGGAACAGGTGGACACATTAGTGGGGTTTCAAAAATTTTGAAAGAAAACAATCCTAACCTGAAATCTTTTGCTGTTGAACCTACTGCTTCTCCGGTAATTTCGGGCGGAAATCCCGGGCCGCATCCTTTGCAGGGAATTGGCGCAGGTTTTATCCCTAAAACTTTGGATACAGAAATGTTGGAAGGAACGATTCAGGTGGAAAAAGACGAAGCTTACGAA
>JAEZWE010000043.1 GCA_023420435.1 Bacteroidota bacterium | reverse complement strand
TCCATATTATTTAAAATGGAGCATCGAAAAAATTTCAGAATGGCAGGGCGAAGAAAATCCTGAAATTATTCAGATATTGGCAGATAAGGATATTGTTTTTCCTTTAAAAAATTCAAAACCGGATTATATTGTTAAAAATGCAACACACCTTTTTCCTGCCACAAAATATAAGGAGGTCTCCTTAATAATCACCAAAATATTAAAAGAAAACTCACTTTCCTGAAAGGGAAGTGAGTTAAAAACACAAATGATGAAAAAAAATTATCTTCAAATATAATAGTTTTTTGTTTTTTTACTATACACATGAATGTTAATTTTTTATAAATTTTCAAAAGCAGTAAACGATAAACTATCTTTGTGTTTTCATCATTAATAAAATAATATGCAGTCGATAAGCGTTTTTGAAATTATTAAAGTAGGAATTGGCCCGTCATCATCACATACCATGGGACCTTGGAATGCCGCAGAAAATTTTCTTGTCCAAATAAGAACAAATAGGGATATACAAGAAGTTGAAGAAGTTTTTGTGGAGTTTTTTGGTTCTTTAGCAAAAACAGGAATCGGACATGGAACTGATATCGCAGGAATGCTGGGTTTATCAGGAGAAAATTTCAAAACCATCGATACTTCTAAAATTGATGAAAAGATTGATGAAATAAAATCTTCAAACATTTTGAATTTTGGAGGTGAGAAAGAAATTCCTTTTGTCTACGGAAAGCATTTAGTTTTAAATATGGATAAGTCTTTAGATTTTCATCCCAATGGAATGATTTTCAGGGCAAAATTTAAAAATGGAGAAGAATTAGTTCAAGATTATTATTCTGTTGGAGGGGGTTTTATCGCGACACAAAACGAAAGTTCCATGGAGAAAAACTGTATTCGTACCCTTTATCCATGTCATAACGGAGAAGCCATTCTGAAAAATGTTCAAAAATTAGGACTTTCAAAAATTTCGGATTTAATTTTTTTGAATGAAGAATCCTGGAGAACTAAAGAAGAAACTGAAAATGAAGCGCTTTATATTTGGAAACAAATTAAAGAATGTATTTACAAAGGCGTAAACAAAGAAGGCATTTTACCAGGAGGTTTGAATGTTACACGAAGAGCTCCACAACTGAATCGCAAGCTTTTGGGTGATAAAATTTATAAAAATTTAAATGAATGGTTTCAGTTGGTTGTTGATGCAGAAGAAACTTTTAACAACATCAATAAATGGGTTTCCTGTTTTGCTTTAGCCGTAAATGAAGAAAACGCCAGTTTTGGAAGAATTATCACCGCTCCAACGAATGGAGCAAGTGGTGTACTTCCCGCAGTTTTAATGTATTCTCAAGCTTTTACAGAACATCAGAATGAAGATGATATTATTCGATTTCTTTTAGTTGCCGGAGAAATTGGAACATTATTTAAAAAAAATGCAACCATTTCTGCAGCAATGGGAGGTTGCCAAGCAGAAATTGGCGTTTCATCAGCCATGGCTGCAGCCGGACTTACAGAAATTATGGGCGGAACTCCGGCTCAAGTTTTAATGGCGGCAGAAATAGCAATGGAACATCATCTTGGGTTAACTTGTGATCCAATTGCAGGTTTAGTTCAAATTCCTTGTATTGAAAGAAATTCAATGGGAGCTATGAAAGCAATAACGGCGGCAAATATTGCGATAGAAGGAGATCCTACAAAAGCTAAGGTAAGTTTGGATAAAGTAATTCAATCGATGTGGGAAACCGCACAAAGTATGAATTCCCGATTTAAAGAAACTTCTGAAGGTGGATTAGCCATTGCTGTAAATGTAGCAGAATGTTAATTAACGCAATTTCTTCAAGGAATTGAAAGTGACTAAACTGTCACATTTTTCAAAAGTTGCTTCGAATTTTGGATTTTTTTCCGGATAAGAAATCAAATAATCAGGACAAGGTGTTTTTTGAGCGTTACTTCGGTCAAAATCTATATTTCCTTTAGTGAGAATGCTGTCTTTTAAAAATTTTTCATCCACTTTTTGTAATTCCATTTCCGTTTTGAAAATTGGGGAATATTGAAAATCTTTGGAAAGCGTTTCAGCAATAACTCTACTGTTTGGTAAATATCCGCTGCAGCTTGCTCCTTTTTTGTTCAAAATAAAAAATACGATCAATAAACCGGGAACTAAACCGATTAAAAAGAATTTTAGTTTTCTCAAAATTTTAGAAAATTAGAAAATTAGAAGATTGATGTCGTGGTAAGTAAGATCGAAACGATCACAAATCAATTTTTTAGTATGACGTCCTTTGTACATGTAAAGACTTTGCTTCATTTCGTTTTTGTGAACCAACATATTTTCAAAACCACCTTCTTCATCATAATTTAGAAGATAGGAAAGGAAAAAATTTGAAACCGCTTTTGTAGTAGTTCTCGGCATTTTTGAGGTTAAGTTCGGTAAACCGCAATGGATAACACCGTGTTTTATAATATAAGGATTTTCTTGAGTGGTTAATTCAGAAGTTTCAATAACTTTTCCGTTATCAATGGTGATATCAATAATAACGCTTCCTTTTTTCATATTCAGAACCATATCTTCAGTAACAATTGGCTGCATATTTAATCTTGGAAGCGCACCAATAACAACATCAGCTCTTCTTAAACTTTTAGCCACTTCTTTTGGATCAATAATCGATGTTGGAACTCTGCTGTCAACCAAAGTATGTAATCTTCGCAATTTTGAAAGTGAATTATCAAAAACTTTTACGCTTGCTCCTAATCCAATGGCAGATTTTGTCGCAAATTCTCCAACAATTCCGGCTCCAAGAATCACCACTTCTGTTGGTCGAACTCCTGTAATTCCTCCCAACATTAAACCATTGGAAAGTGCTAATAATTCCGAAGCGTATAAAATAGAAATCGTTCCTGCAATTTCACCAATTAAACGCACCAAAGAAAGCTGTTTGTAATCATCCATGATGAATTCAAAAGCAATAGCATTCACTTTCTTTTCAGCTAATTTTTGAAAATATTCTTTATCTCTAAGATTGATTTGTAGTGCAGAAATCAGATAAGTGCAAGGTCTTAAATATTCAATTTCTTCAGAAGTAGGCGGATTTATTTTTAAAACCAAATCTTGGGAAAAGGCTTCTTTAGGATCATTGGTAATTTTTGCACCTGCTTCAGAGTATTGAATATCGCTAAAAAATGAACCTTCACCAGCTCCGGTTTCTAAAATAATTTCATGACCATTTTCTGTTAAAACTTGTACAGCATCTGGCGTAATACAAGTTCGCCTCTCGTGAAGACAGGTTTCTTTAGGAATTCCGATACTGAATTTTTTACCTTTTTTTACGATTTCTAGTTTTTCCTCTTTAGGCATTAATTCCGCCTCGGAAAAGGGAGTGAAAATAGTACTACTGCTCATTATTTATACTTAATAAACGATGATTTTCAATTTTTTATTTAATGCAAAGATACCTATTATTTTTACCAAAATGGAAGATTCCTATTTGAAATTAATTTCACGGAAATCACCCTTGTTTTCAATCGTGATCTCATGATGTGGGAAATCTTTTAAATCTTCTTCATAAATTTCCGGCCATTCAATAATGCAAAGAAAAGCATTGTCCAGATATTCTTCCATACCGATATCATATACTTCTTCAATGGATTTCATACGATACAAATCAAAATGAAATACAGTTCCTTTTGGCGTATGATATTCGTTTACAATAGCATAAGTAGGAGAGGAAACTTCATCTTCACTTTTCAAATTTTTTAAAAGAAATTGCGTAAAAGTGGTTTTTCCGGCACCTAAATTTCCCTTTAAAAGTAAAATATTGTATTTTAGTTTTGGCAGAATTTCATTAACGATATCTTGCCATTCCTCAATTTTTGAAATTTTAAACTGCATAAAAAGATTTGCTTTTCGCTTGCAAAATTAAGATAAAAACATTGGTATTTCTGAAAATTCTAAATTTTATATGCTAATAAATTTCCTATTTTTACACCATGATTTCCAAGCAAACCATCGATAAAATTCTGTCCACCATTCGTGTGGAAGAAATTATTGGTGAATATGTTCAACTGAAAAGAACGGGTTCCAATTTTAAAGGTTTGAGTCCGTTTCAGGATGAAAAAACGCCCAGTTTTGTGGTTTCACCAAGCAAGCAAATTTGGAAAGATTTCTCTACAGGAAAAGGAGGAACTGCGATTTCTTTTCTCATGGAAATTGAAAATTTCACTTATCCAGAAGCGCTTCGACACGCTGCAAAAAAATATGGAATTGAAGTCGAGGAAACCGTTCAAATTCAAACGGAAGAGCAAAAATTAGCGCAAACTGAAAAGGAATTATTATACAAAATTCATGAAGTTGCCAACCATTTTTTTCAGGAGCAGCTTTACGAGACTGAAGAAGGTAAATCAATTGGTTACAGTTACTTTAAAGAGCGTGAACTGAAAGATGAAATTATTAAAAAATTTCAGTTAGGTTATTCACCGGAAAAGAAAAATGCTCTTACCGAATATGCACAGGAAAAAGGCTATTCCAACGAAATTTTAGAAAAATCCGGACTTTCCATTTTTCCTGAAAATGCGCCAAATGGTTTGGATCGTTTTCGGGAAAGAGTGATTTTTCCGATTCACAGTTTTTCGGGAAGAGTGTTGGGTTTTGGAGCAAGAATTCTGAAATCTAACGTTAGAACTGCAAAATATCTGAATTCTCCCGAAACGGAAATTTATCATAAATCCAATGTTCTTTATGGTTTAAACCAAAGCAAACAAGCCATTTCCAGACAAAATTTATGTCTTTTAGTGGAAGGTTATATGGATGTTATTGCGCTTCACCAAGCCGGAATTGAAAATGTGGTGGCGAGTTCCGGAACTTCTTTAACTACGGAACAGATAAAATTAATTAAAAGGCTTACAGAAAATGTAACGATACTTTTTGATGGTGATAATGCCGGAATTAAAGCCAGTTTCCGAAGTATTGATATGTTGCTCTCTGCAGGTATGAATATCAGGATTGTTCTCTTTCCTGATGGTGATGATCCGGATTCTTTTTCCAGAAAACATCCGCAGGATTTTGTTGAAAATTACATCAAAACTGAAGCTAAAGATTTTATCGATTTTAAAGCAGAAATTCTGCTAAAAGAAGCTGGTGAAGATCCAATAAAAAAAGCAGAATCCATCCGTGATATCGTAAAGTCGGTTGCTTTTGTACAAAATGCTCTTAAACAAGAAGTTTATTTAAAGGAAGTTTCTACGAAATTTGGAATTTCTGAACAAAGTCTTTTTAACGAATTAGGGGTTCAAAAGCAAGTTCAGCAACAAAATGTACGCCCAGAAGCACAAAAAACACAGCCTCAAAAACTTGAAGTTGTTCTCGATGATTTTGCCAAAACAAATCCACTTTTAATTTTAGAGGAAAAATTGGTAGAATTAATGCTGAAATACGGAGAAAGAGTAGTAGAACGAAAAGATTCTGAAAATCAACCCTATCAAATTACGGTAATTGAAGAAATTATTACGCATTTTGAAGAAGATGGTTATGAAATACAATCGCCATTAAACAAAAAAATTATCAAAGAAATAAAAGAAGGAATTTCCGAAAACCAGTTAAAATCCGGAAATTTCTTTTTCAGTTTGATGGATGAAGAACTCACCGGAAAAGTGGCGGATGCGCTGATTGAACCTTATGAAACCAGCAATTGGGAAAAACACAATATTTATTTCAGTAAGGAAGAAGAAGTAGTACCCAAAATCGTGAATGATGTGATGATACGTCACAAAAGAGAATATGTGATAAAGATGATTAACGATATTAAAAAATCGCTCTCCGATAATATGGACAACAGCGAAAATTATCAAAAAATCATTAAACTGAATGAGCTTAGAAAAGAAATTGATGCCGAATTGTACAGGATTTTATGACAATTTGACTAAATTTGATAGAGGAACGATTTTTGAAAAATTAGTAAAAGTCAATAGTGAATTCGCTTCGCAGTAAATAGTGAATTTTAACTTGAACAATTTTGAATCTTGAATTAAACAACAATTATTTATATGGACATTAAAAAAGAATTTAGAGATTTCTCTGTAAAACATATGGGAAATAATGGTCTTGCAACAGATCAATATATGGGAATTTTCAATCCAACCAATTTGACGCCTTACATTATGGAAGAAAGACGTATGAATGTTGCTCAAATGGACGTTTTTTCGCGTTTGATGATGGATAGAATTATTTTCCTAGGCACCGGAATTGACGACCAAGTTGCCAATATTGTTACCGCACAGCTTTTATTTCTGGAAAGTGCAGATCCTTCAAAGGATATTCAGATTTACATTAATTCTCCTGGTGGAAGTGTATATGCAGGTTTAGGAATTTACGATACGATGCAAATTATAAAACCGGATGTAGCCACCATTTGTACAGGTATGGCAGCTTCTATGGGTGCTGTTCTTTTGGTTGCCGGTGAAAAAGGAAAACGTTCTGCTTTAAAACATTCCAGAGTAATGATTCACCAACCAAGTGGAGGTGCGCAAGGTGTAGCTTCCGATATGGAAATTAATTTGCGTGAAATGCTGAAATTAAAGCAAGAATTGTACGAAATTATTGCACAACATTCCGGACAAACGTATGAATGGGTGGAAAAATCCTCAGATCGTGATTATTGGATGACATCGGAAGAAGCCAAAAATTATGGAATGGTAGATGAAGTTTTAGAAAAGAAAAAGGATTAAAAAAAATAGAAAAAAAGGTTGCGAAAAGCAACCTTTTATATTTTTTAGAATTTTACTTGAAGTCCCAAACCATTTTGGTTGGTCACCAAATAATATTCTTTTTGATCGTAATTGGCAGATAAAGCATCAGATTTTATTTTGTTCATTTTTGAACCGGCTGCGATTTTTAAGACCAAACCAGCTCCAACTCCAGCCAAACCAATAATAAGAGGAATTGGAGAACCGTGTTTTTCTCCATTGTAAGAAGCGGTGCTTTCAGGAGCAAAAGCAACATTATATAAACCACCACCAACAAATGCAGCACCACCTAAAACCATAAACATTGTTCCTGTTCTGCTTAGTTTTTTGGCTTTGATGTAATCAGGATTTTGCAAATAATTTCTGTTTTTTTCCTGAATTTCCATTTTACTTAATCCTTGATTTAAAGATTCATTTATTGAAGGATTTTCTTTGTTAAAATTTTCTATAATGGATTTGATTGAATTTATATAAAGCGATTCAGGGTTTCCAGATTCTGCGTTAATATAATTCACTTTATCATTCTTCAATTCTAAATTTTGATAAGAAATCTCAAGATTGGTAATGGTAACAATGGTTCCTTTTGGAGAAGTTTGTGGTATCGAAATTTGAGCAAAAACGAATTGACAAATTCCAAAAATTAAAAAAGTTAAAAATTTCTTCATATTACTTAGTTAAATCCTTCAATAATTTTTGAAAAATCTTCAATTTTTAGAGCGGCTCCCCCGATTAATCCACCATCAATATCAGGTTGTGAGAAAATTTCTTTTGCATTGTCCGGTTTTACCGAACCTCCGTACAAAATAGAAATTTCGTCAGCAACTTCCTGACCATACTTTGCAGCGATTAAACTTCTGATATGTGCATGGATTTCCTGAGCCTGTTGTGGAGTTGCGGTTTCACCGGTTCCAATAGCCCAAACTGGTTCATAAGCAATAACTACTTTTTTAATTTCATCCGGTGATAAAGTGAAAAGTGCTACTTCTGTTTGGTTTTTTACCACTTCCAAATGTTGTCCGGATTTTCTTTGCTCTAAAGTTTCACCGTTACAATAAATCGGAATTAAACCTTTATCCAAAGCCATTTTCACTTTTCTGTTGCAATGCGAATCGGTTTCTCCGTGATATTGTCTTCTTTCGGAATGGCCGATAATAGAACCTGTAATGTCAATAGATTCCAACATATCTGCGGAAATTTCACCGGTAAAAGCACCGCTTTCATGTTCGCTCATATCTTGTGAAAAAACACCAACTTCATCATTTTCGTAAAGATCTTTTGCCATCATCAGATAAAGTGATGGAGGTGCAATCCAAACTTCGCAGTTGGTTGAATTATTTTTTTTGTATTCCAGAATTTGAAACATCAGTTGTTGTGCTTCAATGACGTTTTTGTTCATTTTCCAGTTTCCGGCTACGATTTTTCTTCTCATTTCTGTTTTTTTGAAATTGTTTGATTTGGTTTGATTTGGTTTGATTTGATTTGATTTGATTTGAAATGAATATTCACTATTTGAAAGTGTAGCGAAATCATCATTCATTTCTTAATTCATTTTCCAGATATTTTTCAGAAGGGTGTAAAACTGATGTTCACGATCCGAAACTTCATCATCTGCTTTGATTAATGATTTTGCAAATTTTACAAATTTCTTTCTTTCCTCTTCGGTAGAATCGTCTTGGAAACATCTTGCATGAAACTCAAAATGGTCTTTCCATTGTTCCGGTTGTAAAAGGGCAATAGTTTCCAGTTCGTTATCCAAATTAATTTTAAAAGGAAATTCTTCTGCAAGATATTCTTGAACTTTCATTCCTTCTTCTGGCGCAAATTCTCCATCTACAGAAGAAAGAATCATTAATAGATGATAACCAGCAATGGGTTTATTCGATTTTTGCATAGCAATTTTTTTTATTTTTTAATATTTATTTATTTCATGAAATCATGAAGCGATTTTTTCTCGGTAATAATTCCGTTTTGTAAAGTTACAACGAAAGGATTACTTCTCGCAATGGTTTTTATTGGCGTAGCATCCATGATCAAGCTAGGAATCGTTTTGAAATATCCATTTTCCGTGGTAATTCCGTAAACAGGCGTATCTTTATCTAAATTGATGAGATATTTCTCTGCACTGGCTAACTTTTCTGCAGAAACTTCTTTTGGTTTGTAGATAAAAAGCAAATGAACTTTAGGCAAATTGATGATTTGTTCGCTGATGTCGTTTCCGGTTTCATCTTCCAAACGGAATTTTGAAATTTCTGATGAATACCCATTTTTTACAATTTCGGAGGTCGTTTTATCATTCAGAATTTCCCATACAGTTCCTTCTTCCCAATATTGTTTATCATTAACGTAATCGTCCTGATTTACTTTCTTTTCTTCTGCTGTTTTTTTGTTTTTTAGTACATAAAAAGTTTTGTAAACATCGGGGTTTTGATTAATTTTTTGTCTTTCCGATTTTAGATCGGTTCCTATTTTATACGCTCTGAAATCTATGAGTGGTTCATGTAAAATTCCATGCAAAATCACCATTCCCATTGCAACCACAAATACAGAAAAAGCCACATATTTCTTAGGTTTTTTTGGAAGAAGTTTTACAAAATCGTAACGATGAAGATAGTATAAAACCAAAAGCAGCAAAAGCAAAATAATGTCTTTTACAAAGCTTTGCCAAGGTGTAAATTTAATGGCATCACCAAAACAACCACAATCAGTAACTTTATTGTAATAGGCGGAATAAAAAGTTAAAAAAGCAAAGAAAACACACAAACCAATTAAGGCGGAAAGCGTGAACTTCAAACGAAGTTTTATTAGCAGCATAAAACCGAGTAAAAGTTCCAAAGCCACCACAAAAATTGCGAGGAATAAAGCTCTTTCTTCAAAAAAAGGCAAATTGAAAACGGAAGGCGAAAAATATTCTTCCAGTTTAAAAGAAAATCCTTTTACATCAACCGCTTTTACAAATCCTGATGCGAGGAAAATAAGCGCTACAACAATTCTCAATAAATCTTTTAGCATATTAGTTTTTGGGTTTAAGCTAGTTTTGGTTCGAAATTTTTGGAATCTTCTGATAGTTTGATTAATGAAAAAACAGCGTAGTTCAGCATATCAAAATAATTGGCGTCAATTCCTTCTGAAACCTCGGTGTTTCCTTGGTTATCCTCAATTTGTTTAGTTCTCAAAACTTTCTGAAAAATCAAATCCGTTATCGAAGAAATCCGCATTTCGCGCCAAGCTTCACCGTAATCGTGGTTTTTCATCTCCATCAGATTTTTCGCTTCCTTAGAAAATTGATCATACAAAGACAAAATTTCTTCACCATTAGCATCAAAAGTATCGCTGAAACCTTTTTCTAACTGAATTAAACCAATTATCGCATAATTAACAATGGCGATAAAATTTTCTTCCTGACTTTCACCAACTTTTGAAACGCCGGAAGTTTGAAAATTTCTCAGACTTTTTACTTTGATGAAAATTTGATCCGTTAAAGAAGAAGTTCGCAAAACACGAAAAGAAGCACCATAATCTTTAAATTTTTTTTGGAAAAGATCGCGGCATTTTGAAATTACTTCGTCAAACTGCAAAGAAGTCTTGGTCATACATTTTTCTTGATGCATCAAATATATGAAATTTGGTTCTAAAAGGGAAGTTGCAAAGCGAAATTCAGGGTTATTTTTTTATAAATTTGCGCCATGCAAAATTCTGTTTTTACCTTAAGCTGCAACGGGAAAATGATCGATCTTTCCATTCCTAAATTGATGGGAATTTTGAATGTTACACCGGATTCTTTTTCGGACGGCGGGAAATTCAATTCCGATAAAAATGCTTTATTTCAGGTTGAAAAAATGATTTTTGAGGGTGCAGAAATAATTGATATCGGTCCGCAATCAACACGTCCCAATGCAGATTTTTTAGAAGCTAAAGAAGAAATTCAAAGATTGGGAAACATTATTTCGAAAATTAGAAACGAATTCCCTGAAATTTTAATTTCTGTGGACACTTTTTGGTCGGAAACTGTAAAATTTGCCTTCCAAGAAGGTGTTCATCTAATTAATGATATTTCCGCGGGACAATTTGATGAAAATATGTTTCAAACAGTTGCAGAAACCGGACTTCCTTATGTTTTAATGCATATAAATCCTGATTACAAAACCATGCACGAGAAAATTTTGTATGATGATATTACTGTTTCGGTTAATAAATTCTTTTCAGAAAAAATTGAAATATTATTGGGTTTGGGCGTAAAAGATATTATTTTGGATCCCGGTTTTGGATTTGGAAAAACGGTAGAAAACCAACATCAGCTTTTGGATGAAATGCAATTTATTGCATTTGGAAAATTCCCGGTTTTAATAGGAATTTCGAGGAAATCTTTTATATACAAGCCTTTGGGAAAATCGCCTTTGGAAATTAATAAAGAAACGCAGAATCTGCACCTTAAAGTTTTGGAAAAGGGTGCGAAAATTCTGCGTGTTCATGAAGTTGGTGAAGCCAAAAAAACTTTGGAAAAGTTTCTGAATCACTAAATTTTAGTTGGCATTTTTCAATTTTTCGGCGTATTCTTTAGCGAAAACTTTTCGGTCTTCTTCCAATTTTTCAGCATTTTCCGGCAAAACGTAATCGAATAAAACTTGGTTTTCATTATCCAAAAACACAATGGCTTTTGGTTCTCCATCAATCATTTGGGAAAATATTTCCCACATGGAAACATCTCTTATTTTTAAAAGTTCAAAAAAATCGGATGCTTTTATTTCAATTGTTTTCATAAATTTTAAAATCCTAAATCCTGAAATTTAATTTGCATCGCAAAATCCTGTTTGAAGTTTCCGGTGTTGTAATAACCCACTCTGTGGAAAAATCCTAAGTTAAAATTGG
>JAEZWE010000203.1 GCA_023420435.1 Bacteroidota bacterium | reverse complement strand
AAGCTGCACTGTAAATTTTGTTGTGTTCAGCTAAAGAGCAAATTATCGCATCGCATTCTTCAATATTTTTCAGGAATTTTTTGGCTTCTTCGGGATATCCTTTTTTTTCGCGATCTACCGAAAAAATAGGCATTTCGTAATCATTCAAATCGATGAGGTTAATTTCATCATCTTTAAAACTTTTCAAAACGTATTTTACCAATTCCCGATTTCTGGAGGTGGAAGAGGTACTTCCTGCAAATGCTAATATTTTCATTTTAATATTTTTTTTAGTAAAAAAGTATAATTTTATTTGTCCAATTCAGATAACAAACTTATGATATTCAAAGGTTTGGTATACATATCCAATGTTCCATTTTCTTTTTTTGGCCATTGTTCCTTTGGTTTGTCCCAATACAATTCAACACCATTTCCATCAGGATCATCCAAATAGATGGCTTCTGAAACGCCGTGATCTGAAGCTCCGGTTAATGGATAATTTGCTTTTCTTAACCTATCGAAAATGGCAGCTAAATCTTTTCTTGTAGGATAAAGTATTGCGGTATGGAATAATCCAACATGGTTAGGTGGAGCTTTAGGCGAATTTTTGGAAAACCAAGTGTTGAGTCCAATATGATGGTGATAACCACCTGCCGAAATAAATGCAGCATCTTGACCGTATTCCATTGTAAGTTCAAAACCGAGCAAATTGCAGTAAAAATCCAAAGAACGTTGGAGGTCTGCAACTTTCAGATGAACATGCCCAATTCTGGTTTGTTCAGGAATTTTGTATTCAGATATATTAATTTCCATTATTTTTAATGAGTACTCTCTTTTTAAAGTTTATTTTAAATTTTTTTGATGGGAAAAGGTACGAATTCTTCTTCATCTCCCGGAACTTTTGGAAAAGCTTCCAAATTTTGTTCTCGCCAATTTTTCTTGGCATTTTCGATGATTTCTTTATCCGAATTCACGAAATTCCAAAACATAAAACGTTCTTCATCAAAAGGTTCACCACCAAATAAATACAAAGTCGTTTCGCCGTTGGTTTCAAATTCGCAAAGCGATGCGTTTTTCGCAATCAAGAGTTGTTTGGAACCGTAATCGTTGCCTTCAATTTTCACGGTTCCGTCTAAAACGTACATCCCAACTTCACCGAATAATTTTTCTCCGATGTTGATTTTCTGTGCTTCTTTCGTTTTAATTTCCAAAAAATACAGCGGACTGTGAACCGGAACCGGCGATTTTCTATCAGTCAATTCTCCGGCAATTAATTTGAATTGAATTCTGTTTTCTTCCCAAAACGGAATTTGGTCTTTATCGATGTGAAAAAAACTCGGTTCGCTTTGTTCCAAATTTTTTGGAAGTGCAATCCAAATTTGAAATCCATGCAAAAATTGAAGTGAATTTCGTAAATATTCCGGAGTTCTTTCGGAATGAACCACGCCTTTTCCGGCGGTCATCCAATTCACTTCACCCGGTTTTATTTCAATGGCATTTCCCATGGAGTCTCGATGAAAAATAGACCCTTCAAAAAGATATGTTAATGTGGAAAGTCCGATATGCGGATGCGGGGGAACATCAAAATTTTGAAATTTCTGCAGGCAAGTCGGTCCCATATGATCGATAAAAACGAACGGACCAACCGCACTTTTTTCCCGGAAAGGAAGCAACCTTCCCACCAAAAAATTGCCGATATCTGCGGCTTTTTCTTCTAAAATAAGTCCTACGTTGGATTGCATAATTTTTATTTAGAGGTTAGATATTAGATTTTAGAAATTAGATTTATCAAGTTCTCTAAAATCTAACTTCTAATTTCTCACTTCTTATAATTGATCGTAACTTGGAAATTTCTCGTAAACAATCGTTTTCCATTCCGGATGTCGTTTGATATAAGCAAATACGAAAGAACAATACGGCATTATTTTTTTCCCGCTTTCTTTGATGGAGTTCAATGTTTTTTCGACGAGCGCAGTTCCGACGCCTTTTCCGCCTAATTCTTCGGGAACTTCAGTGTGTACCAACGCAATTTTGTTGGGAAGTTCTTGATATTGGATGAACGCTTTGTGTCCTTCAACAACCATTTCAAACTGTTTGTCGGTTTCGTTTTTTACGAGTTCTATGTTTTCTAATTCGGGTTTCATCATGTTGATTTGAATTTAAATTTACAAAAAAAGATGGTCAATTTTCATTAACCATCTCTATTAAACAAAAAATTAGTCTTCCAAGTAACCGAATTTTCCGGTGTTAAAATCTTCAAAAGCTTGGATAATTTCTTCTCTGGTGTTCATCACAAAAGGTCCGTGCGGAAAAATCGGCTCGTTTAAAGGTTCTCCGCTTAAAATTAAAACAACGGAATCTTCATTGGCTTCAATTGTAAAAGTTTCTCCTTCGTTTTCAAACAAAACAAAATGATCTGTCGGAACTTTTTCCTCACCATTTACCGTGATGCTTCCTTCAACTACCAAAGCTGCGGTGTTGAAATTTGCCGGAAAACTGAATTCCGCTTTTCCACCGGATTTTAATTTGGCATTCATTAAATTTACAGGACTGAAAGTATTTGCTGGGCCTTTTTCTCCATTATATTCACCTGCAATAATTTCCACCAAACCATTTTCGCCCAAATCCACGATTTTCATTTCCGAATTTTTGATGGCTTGATATTTCGGTGTGCTCATTTTGTCTTTTGCAGGAAGATTCACCCATAATTGCACCATTTGGAAAATTCCACCTTCTTTTGCCCAT